>NZ_DATHGC010000221.1:0-3066 GCF_035317785.1 Pedobacter sp.
AGAAGCGCAGGCTGGCCTATGCAGGTTCACCACAACATTTCTTTACTTCGCTGTACAAGGGCACCAGTAAGGCAGAGGGTTTTCTGATCAATAAGATGGTCAAAGCTCCTAATCCCAAAAGGCCTGCAGACCCTGTGATTGACAAAAGAATTAAGCTTTTTTCTGAAAACCTGCGTAAGGGCATCAAGGTAAGAAAAGCAAAAGATTCACTGAAGTATTGGCTGAACATGAAAAAGGAAGCGGATACGCTGGAAGTACTCGTTAGAAAAGAAGTGCCTTTAGATTCACTGGTCAGCCCCAGATCAGCGCACATGAAAACCATGAGTTTTAAGGATGCGCTGTATATCATTTATGAGAAGGAAAAAGAAACCGCAGATTTCAACAGGCACCCCGAGTATAAGATCAAAAGGCCAGATGATTTGGGCAGGAACCAGATTTCACTGGCCTATCAGCTCGGCAAATGGGTGGGCTTTTATGAAAGCGGTGTTGTGAACGACCCCGGCTCCCTTTTGTATGAGGGTGTCTGGGCTTACAAAATGGTAGGCGATATGGTTCCCTTGGATTACTTAATGCCTTATAAATAACAGCCCTGATGCCTTAATATGTAATTCGCTGTCATAAATTAATTATTAACCTCTCAAAAAATAACAGTTATGAAACGTCCATTATTTGTTTTACTGTTTATTACTGCCGCCGCATTGCTTGCTTTTGCGCCGCGGATGGCAGAACCTGTGGAAAGGTTTGTCACCGCGCTTGAGCGCTGGACAGACGACAATCCGCAGGAGAAAGTATACCTGCATATGGACAAGCCTTATTATGCAGTTGGCGACACAGTCTGGTTTAAGGCTTATGTCACCGTTGGCAGCAGCCACCAGTTGTCCAAACTGAGCGGAGCGCTTTATGTAGAGCTGATCGATGAAAAAGACTCTTTGCTCAACTCCGTCAAGCTGCCGTTGACAGCTGGAATGGCCATGGGCGATTTTACCCTGGGCGATGAGTATAAGGCAGGTAATTTTCGGATCAGGGCATATACGCAATGGATGCGCAATGCGGGGCCAGCGTATTTCTTTGACCATACCTTTGCTGTCGGCGATCTTTTAGGTACAGACAGTCCTGGCAGCGCCGCAGGAAAAAGCAGGGCAAAGACCCATCAGGCTGGAAGGGGAAATAAGTCTAAGGCAGACCTGCCACCGGATTCTCTTTCCAAAAGCGAGGTCCAGTTTTTTCCCGAGGGGGGCAATATGCTTAATGGGGTTAACTCGCGCATCGGGTTTAAAGCCGTAGGGGTACTTGGTCGCGGAGTTGCCGTAAAAGGGCAGGTGCTGGACAACTCTGGAGAGGAAATAACCAGTTTTGAGAGTTTGCATGCCGGAATGGGGGTGTTCAACATCAGGCCGCAGACTGGTAAGACCTACAGTGTCAGGATGACTTTTGCAGATGGTTCGGTAAAAACCATTGCCCTGCCCCGTGCTGCGGATCAGGGTTATACACTGGGTGTTTTTCAGCCCAGGCGTGACAGTGTTTTAGTGCGGATCAAGACCGTGTCAGGAACTTTTCAGATGCCGCAATCGGTCAGCCTGGTGGTGCAGTCCGGTGGAGAGACCATTTTTGCCTCGCAGGTGAAGATCGCCAAAGTGATCACCTCAGTATGGGTTCCCAAACGTGATTTTCCTACAGGCATCGCCCAGTTTACGATTTTTGACGGACGGGGCGAGCCTTTAAACGAGCGGATCGCTTTTATAAAAAGCAATGACGGGATGGAACTCGACATCAGTTCTGCTAAAAAGATCTATAAAAGCAGGGAAAAGGTCACCATAGACCTGGAGTCCGTTAACAGTTTTGGTGAGGCTGTTCCGGGCAACTTTTCGGTCTCGGTGATTGATGAAAGCAAGGTGCCGCTTGATGAGGCCAGTGAAAATACGATGCTGTCCAGCCTGCTGCTCAGCTCGGATATCAAAGGGTACATTGAGCAGCCCAATTATTATTTCACAAAAGAATCTTACGAGGTAAACAAAGCTTTGGACAACCTGA
Source organism: Pedobacter sp. (assembly GCF_035317785.1). Taxonomy (GTDB): domain Bacteria; phylum Bacteroidota; class Bacteroidia; order Sphingobacteriales; family Sphingobacteriaceae; genus Pedobacter. Next base: position 2,032 of record NZ_DATHGC010000221.1, read on the forward strand.
TGCTGACGCAGGGTTATCGCCGGTTTGCCTGGAAAGAAATACTCAGCACAACTTCTGCAAATAAACCATTGTACAAAGCAGAGTCTCTCGGCACAGAAATATCCGGCCGGGTCCTCACCCTGTCGGGTACGCCTGTGGTCAATGGTACGGTAACGGTGATGTCGCTGTCACCGGGATTTATTGAAAACACACGGACAGACGCCAGCGGCCGGTTTGCTTATAAACCGATCATGCTGGCAGACAGCCTGAAGTTTGCCGTGCAGGGCCGTACCGCAAAGAACGGAAAGAAAACAGAAGTAATCCTGGATGAAGTTCCTGAGCAGGGAATGACTGAAAATAAAAATAAACCGGGCTTTAGCGACGATATCGCGCAAGATACGAAGGTGTACCTGGAGAACAGTAAAAAGCAGGACGAGCTTTTGGCAAGGACCAGTGGACTGAATCGGGTGAACAGGCTGAAGGAAGTGCACATCAGGGCTACAAAGACACCTTTCGGGAGCACGATAAGAGAAAGTCAGGCCGACCAGGTGTTCAGGCCAAAAAAAGGCCAGCCATGCCGGACGCTTAAAGAGTGTATCGAGGAAATGGACAATAACAGAAGCGTGAATTTTGTTTTCGCAAGTGGCGGCTGGGCACCTATGACCAAAGACGGTCATCCTTATACAGTGATGATCGATGGTTTTATGCCGCAATTTGAGGACTATGCCAATTTGTTTGACGGTGACGGCTCAAATATCGATAAAATCTATTTTTCATTCATCAGCCGGGGCATCAGTTTCAGGCTGGCCAGGGGGCGTGATGCTCTGTATGTGATGGCCATTTATACCAAGTCAGGCAATTACCGGACGAGGTACACTCCTGGTATTGCCAATATTAAACCAAAGGGTTTCAATAAGGCCAGGGAGTTTTATTCATCACGTTATGACAGACCTGCCTTGGGTCATCAGCTGCCAGACCTGCGGTCGACCATCTACTGGAACCCTAAGATCAAGACTTTTGCAAGCGGAAGGGCAAGCTCCAGCTTTTTTAATGCGG
>NZ_DATHGC010000222.1:0-2626 GCF_035317785.1 Pedobacter sp.
TTTTATGGGCTACAAGACTAAGACAATATCGGTAAAGACCAGCCCGGAAAAACCGGACCTCAATGCGGGTACAATTTATATCAGCCCCACCGAGAGCAGCCTGAAAGAGGTAGCTATTGTAGGTCAGAAAGCTTTGATAGAAAACAAAGTTGATAAACTGGTGTACAATGCAGAAGCCGATATTACCAATGCAGGCGGAGACGCTACTGATGTCATGCGCAAAGTACCTATGCTTTCTGTTGATATGAACGGAAACTTGCAGCTGCGCGGAAGTTCTGTCCGTGTGCTGATCAATGGAAAGCCATCGGGTACAATGGCCAACAGTGTGGCAGATGCGCTGAAGATGATTCCTGCTGAGCAGATCAAGAGCGTGGAGGTGATCACAAGCCCTTCGGCTAAATATGACGCAGAAGGTTCCGGGGGGATCGTCAACATCATTACTAAGAAAAGTGCTGCTGAAGGAACGAGCGGGAGTGTAAATGCTTCCGGAGGAACCAGGTCGAACAACGGTGCGTTTAACCTCAATGTGAAAACAGGCCGTCTGGCTGTAACCACCAGTCTTGGCGTAAACCATGCTTATCCGCAAAACTCAAACGTAGTGGTTTTTAACAGCTCTACACTAAATGGTGTAACCAATACAGTAAATCAAAATGGATTTTCCAAATGGTCGAGAGTCGGTTATAACGGCAGTGCAGGTTTGGATTATGACCTCAATGGTTACAATAACTTTACCACCAATGTGAAACTGAACAGTTTTTCAAACGGCGGTCCGGGCAGCTCTGATATTTTCGTGAACCAGGATTTTTCAAGGAACATCAGGGATATGGACATGAGTTTCAAAAACCTGGACTGGACCATGGATTACAGGAAGACAAGTAAAAGAGAGGGCGAAGAATTTAGTGTGTCTGCACAGCTTTCGACTGGGCGCAACGGCAGTGATTTTTCCAACCGCTTCGTCGCTGCGGGAATACCTGACGTGGAGGTGATAGGTTCTAACACTGGAAAAAACAACGAGTACACTTTACAGAGTGATTACGTTTATCCGTTTAGCAAATCGACAACCCTGGAGACAGGTGCTAAAGGGATTTTCAGAAAGATCAACAGCGATTATGATAACAGTGCACAGGATTTTGACTATGACCAGAATGTAGCCAGTGCTTATGGGGTGCTTGGTTTTAAATTGACCAAAAAGATCACCGCGAAGGCAGGGCTGAGGGCAGAGTATACCAAAATCAATGGTCTGGCGGGAAATTCTGTTCCCTTTGACAACGATTACTTCAATGTGTTCCCAAGTTTGATCTTGTCTCAAACACTAAAGGGAATGAGTACGGTAAAGGTGAGTTATAACCGCAGGGTTCAGCGTCCAAGCCTGTTTTATCTGAATCCGTTCAGAAATGAGAGTGATGTGTTTAATCCTATGGAAGGAAATCCTAACCTTTCTCCTGAGCTGACAGACAATCTTGAACTGGGTTATTCCACTTTTATTAAGGGTTCGGTGATCAATGCTTCAGTTTTTTACCGCAATACACAGGATGTAATTGAAAGTAAAATTGCACCCATTGAAGGCAACAGGAACCTGACTACCTATGACAATATAGGTACCAGCAAGTCTTATGGTTTCAATGTTTTCGGTTCTTACAATCCGAAACCGAAATGGACACTGATGGCAAATTTTGGTTTGAACACCTATGAAGTAAATAACAGCAACAGCAATGTAAACACGGGTACTTTTTTAAATTACAATGCATTTATGCGTTCTGCGTATGCATTCCCGGGCGGATGGAATATGGAGCTCTGGGGTGTGATCAATTCGCCGAGACGTACTTTCCAGGGAAAAACAGACATGATGTATTTCTATGGCGGCGCTGTTAAAAAAGAAATTTTGAACAAAAAAGCGACAATCGGTATAAATGTACTAAATCCGCTGAGCAGGGACCTCAACATTAAGACCGTAAACAATACAGCCATTTCTACGCAACGTACCGATATTCACTATCCTTTGCGTTCGTTTGGCCTTAACTTTAGTTACAACTTTGGTAAACTGAAGTTTACGCAAAAGAAAAGCATCAAGAATGACGATTTGAAGAAAGAAGAAGGCCAGGGTGGCGGCATGGGCGGCGGTATGGGTAACGGCGGCAAATAGTTATTTTTTCTTCACCGTTTTAAGGATCATCCAACTCAGCGGGTTTATAGCATACCCGCTGATGTTGTTTTGGGTCATCACTACCGACTGGTCATAAAAAATGGGAACGATGCTGGCATTGTCTATGACCATACTGTCCATCTTGTGGTACATCTTATACCGTTTTTCATTGTCAGCCTCATAATAGCTCTTTTCAAACAGCCTGTCAAATTCGTCATTGTAGTAGGCTGTATAATTTGGTCCGTTTGGCACTTTGTTTTTGGAGTAGAACATGGCGAGGTAGATTTCGCCGTCGGGGTAATCGGCTATCCAGGAGCCACGGAAGAAATTCACTTCATTTTTAGACATCAGGTCGCGGAGACTGGGACTCGGACTTACGTCGACCTTTGTCCTGATGCCGATCTCTCCGAGCTCGCCCTGTACAAATTCAATCAGATCTTTATAGGTGGTGCTGGTACTCAATGTGACCTGTGGCATGCCTTT
>NZ_DATHGC010000223.1:0-32324 GCF_035317785.1 Pedobacter sp.
CTGGCTCTGTTACTGATGCCGAGCAATAAAGTACTTTTTCATCGATGTCGACAGTCATACCAACGAGGCTTGAAATAGTGAATGCCGCCCCCCCATCGGGGGTTATACTTGCACCATTCGCAATAATCTGCTCCAAACTGCCGGTGGCATTGATCCTAAATATTCCCTGGGCATTTAAAAAATAGATGTTTCCATTCTGAGTAACCGTGCCGGCGACCCACAAATTTCCTCCATTGTAGGGAGCAGTACTGGCAGGTAGCCACTCTGCGATCTGCTCAACGACCAGTGTAGTATCCGTAGAACTCGGGATGTCTGTAAACTCACCTATAATTATTGATGGCGCAATAATGCTCCGCCCGTTTACAGTAATATTAACAGCTATGTTATTCCCTGTGGTAAGATCTTTAGATATGACAAATTGCAAAAAATCAAGCGTAGTTTTTTCCTTTGTCTGGGATATCTGGCTTTCATATTGTGTCCTGTTGAAAACAGGCACGATAACATCACCAACTTTAACTTCGATTGTCGCATCAGGCCCGCCTAAATACCCAACAATTGTAATCGTATCACCAACCAGGGCAACAGTAGCAGTAGATTTGGTGGATGTAATAAAAGGATAAGTATACGGTAAAATACTGCCATCCTTTTTTATTAAGGTAGCTGATGTGGTTACTGAGGGTATCGCCCTTAAAAATTCATCGTTTTTTTCCACCTTTTTACATGCGGCTGCCGCAACAATGGCAACGACAATAAACCCGATATTCTTAATATATTTTTTATACTTCATTTCTTTATTTTTAAAATGAATAGTTAAGTGAAAGGATAAAATACCGGTTGGTATTATAGCTTCTGAAAATGTTATCCCCTGCATATTTTGTGTCTTTGGCACCGGATAAGGTAGTACCCTCCACTGTTTTTTCAGCTGTGTATTTTTGATCGTAATTTTGATCTTCGGCAATCCGGAATGACTGGTTTAACAGGTTTTGTATATTTAGTCTTGCATTGAGTGATTTAATTACCCGTTGGGACAATGAAAAATCGAGCAAATTCCGGGGCAGCTCCAGCAAATTAGGCCTTGTAATTTTTTGCGCTATCGAGCCGTTGTCATTTCCACTGGCATCTTTAGTCGAGTTCACAGAGATCGCATACAAAGTTGGCCCCGAGACATTATACATCACAGACATTTTTGTACCCCAGGCCAGATTTTCGTAAAAAAGACCTGCGTTAAACACATACGGAGCCTGTCCCTGTAAAGGCCGGTCTTTAAATTCACTATTAAATCCGGTTGCATTTTCAACTTCAGCACGGCTGGCTTTACTTTTGATGATTGCCCCGTTAACGACCACAGACAGATTGCGAAAAACATTACCGGGAATAAAGGATAAACTTTTCCTTATTTCGGCTTCAGCCCCATATACCATTGCTTTGTCAGCATTCTGAAAACTGATATTTGTCAGGTTGCCGTTTGCCGAAGCAAAAGCAGATTGTGAGCGCTGTATCCTTTCGATGGGATTTTTTAATTCTTTATAAAAAACACCGACATTTATAAATTCATTAGGATTTCGGCGCGGATAAAGTTCAAACCTGAGATCATAGTTATTGATCTCAGCTGTTACCAGGTTTGTGTTTCCGCTGATCTCCTCGTTATTGATAAAATCATAATCAGTAAAAGGAGAGATCTCCCTAAACTCGGGTCTGTTGACTGTTTTACCGTAACCACCCCGTATAATGACCAGCGAATCGGTAATTGAATACGAAGCATTTACAGAAGGAAGCCATGATGTCTTAGGTTTTTTAATTAGGATCGGGGTAAAAAGCCCGCCGTTGTCAACTATAACAGCAGATAATTTCTGTTCATCATTCTCCATACGCGCGCCCCCGTTTATATTCAGCTTTTTAGATAGCAGGCTTACGTCTCCCATCAGGTAAAAAGTATTGTTTCTTTCACTTGCAACATAACCATCACTGGGCAGCGTCGCATCATAAAGTGCCAGTCCCGTGTTGTCAGATCTGAAAAATTCATCAGACCAGACCCGGGCCATGTCCCTTTCGGTAAAACGGATCAGGTTCGGATTGCTCATCCCAAAATTATCATGAATACCGGAAGGTGAGTTTTCAGTAATATTAACCCCTTCGAGACCCGCACGGTTTACCTTGAAAAACCTGCGGTCAACATTCCTGTTTTTAAACAATTGATAGGTGCCTGCTTTAAACTGAACCGCTGGGTTTAGCGTAAAAGTATAATCAACCGAACCATTGTAGTTTTTTTCATCATTAACAAGGTATATGCGGTTGATCATTCCCAGGAAATTATCGGTATAATCGTTTGTATTGCTTCCCGCGCTCGACAATTCACCATTTTGACCAATGAACCTGATTCCCCTTTGATCCGGTAGGTTTTGTTTGTAAGCGTTGTACCCCAGGTTCCATTGCAGATGATGTTTTTTAAGTGTATCTGACTGGTGCTCACCGCTTAGATTACCCGAATACAAAGTACGCTGCTCAAACGACTCCAAAACATCCTTAGTCCTTATTTGCTGAAAGGCATCAACAGAAGGAAGGTCATTTGGCATAGTCACGGTCGAGGAAGTATTTTTACGTCCTTCGTTCAGAAAAAAATTACGAAACTCCAAATTGTTATCCCTGTTGAGTTTAAGTTTCAATGTTTCCATCAGATTTACCCTGCCGAGTTGCACTGACTGATCTGCCTGTGCGAGGGTATTCCGTTCATTCAGCTGATCAAAACTCTTGGAATACAGGTTACCGGTTTGGCGGTAAACGTGTTGTATGCGATTTTCCCGGGTATAATTAAACGATGTGAAATTATACAGACGGGCATTGCCTATTCGGAAATTATCAAAAAAATTCCCGAACACCTGAAGATCCGGGTCTGCTTTCTTAGCTCCCAGAGTCATGTCGCCGTTAAAGGCATTTACAAATTGCTGCTGGGGGACTTTCTCTTTACCATAAGCATTACCGAAGTTTGGAATTACAGATGATAGCTTACGCGTGCCGTCATCAAAACCAAGCCAGTCCAGTTTACCACCTTTGTAGCTTAAGCCCTGCTTAAATGTCACGTTTTCACGATAAGCGGTCTGAACGCCTATGTCAAGATGCCTGACGGGTTTGGCATTCTTTGTAAATATTTTAACAGAACCACCGGCTACATCACCAAAAAGGTCAGCAGCAGGTGATTTATAGATTAGGATACGGTCAATAATGGGGCTGGGCAGCAGATCGTAAGCAAAAGCACGGCTGTACAGTTCGGTTGAGGGCGCAATGTTGCCATTCAGATAGGTCTGGTTATAACGCTGGTTCATTCCCCGGACTACGATGAAACGCTCGTCAGTAACTGTCACCCCCGAAATCCGTTTAACCACTTCGGCGGCGTTCCGGTCGGCTGATTTGATGATCTGCTCGTTTGAGATCCCTGAAACAACTGATTTGGCAGATTTTAGTTCCCGGACCAGTTCCCTGTCATTGGTAAAAGATACCGGATTTTTGCTAAAAGCCTGTCTGCTTTTGATAACGACCTCATTCAGCGCATTAGAACCCTGCAGTTTTACGTCATACAGAGATTCCTTACCTTCCTTTATCTCTACAGTAATTTTTTCAGTTCTGTAGCTAATAAAGGAAACCTGCAGGGTATATTTTCCGGGCGGAACAGCACTGATCTTATAATATCCCTCATTATCGGCTTGCAGGCCTTTATTCAGCTCCAGAATTAAGACGGACGTTCCGGGCAGGGGCTGCGAGGTTTCAAATTCTACAATCCTGCCTTTTATTGAGCCGGTCGGTGGCTTTGGCGGGGGTGGTGCGTTTACCACCGCGACAAGATAACTTTCCTGGTTGAACCGTAATCCTTTTTGCCGGGAAATTTCCATTAAGACGTCGTATAGTGTTGATGTCTTACCGGATAAATGGATATTGGAAATATTCCCGATCTCCTCTGAATAAACAAAACTAAAACCCGATTTCGTTTCAAGGTCTGCCAGGATTTCCCTGAGAACACTACCCCTTGTATTCACCGAAACTTTGACCTCTTTGAGGCTCTGAGATTTAACACCGGATGCCAGGATCACCCCTGTAAGGGTCATCGTGATTACGGCTACCAGAAAAGTTAATCTCGACATAAAATATAATAGTTTAATTACACTTCTTTTTGTAGAATTGTGCATAGCTTTTTTTAAATGATTATTTTGTTCGTACTCAATGATTATGAAAGCTTACCGGAGCGGAGGAGTTGAGATGCCTCCGTTCCTTCTTTCAATGTTAAATGGGCTGTATTTCGATTATCTCATAGTATCCTTCCTTATTAAAGTCCAACGGTCATCTTCATTTTATTACCAGACCAGCACGGTCTTCTCTTTGATCTGATATTTAAATCCACCAGCCATTCCAAGCATCTTCAGCACAGTCTGCAGGCTTTCATTTTTCTGTTTCAGGCTGATCCGCTTGTTTTTTAAGGAAAGGGTTTTGATCGTTATTTTCACGTCATACCATCTCTCCAGTCGTTTGAAAATGTCTTCCAGTTTTTCATTCTTAAATACCAGCTCGCCTTTTTGCCAGCCGGTAAAATCAGCAACAGCAACCATGCGTTCCTCTACCTTACCCGTTAACGGATCATAAGCCAGCTGGTTTCCCGGAGTAAGCATCCAGGTTTTTTTAGTGTTACCTGCATGAACACCTACTTTTCCTGTAGCCACCACCACATCAATCAGTCTGTCAGATTTATAATGACGGACATTAAAAGAAGTTCCTAAAACCTGGATATTCAGTTTACCCGCCCTTACCACAAATGGCTTTCTTTCATTATGGGCTATTTCAAAAAATGCCTCACCTTCAAGAAAAACTTCACGGAGGCTATCGGAAAAGACCTGCGGAAATTTTATATGGCTGGCATTGTTCAGGGTTATTTTCGAGCCGTCTGAAAGTGAGATGATCTTGCGCTCACCAATACCGGTAAAAGATTCTGCAAAAATTACCCGCCGGTCGGTCTTGTGGTTTGGGATAAGCCACAAAATACCGGCTATGATGATCAATACCGCTGCTGTTGCAGCCGGCAACCAGGAAGGCAAGTGGAATATTTTTTTACGCGTGGTTTGGTGAAAGAAATGATCACGGAGATTCTGCTCCATCTTCTTTTCTATTTCCTGCTCTTCCAACTGGTCGCGGAATATCTGGCCTCCGGAAAGATCAAGCTGGATAAACCAGCGGGCAAAAAGACTTCTTTCCCTGTTGTCTGCGCCCTTAAGAAATGATCTTCTGAAAGAGGCGGTAAGTTTTTTTCTGTTCTGCATTCATATACATTAAACACAGAACGCAAAAAGTACCACAAACAAATCGTTAATTATTCGTTAAGATTGTGTTAACCACACCAAAATCATCATCTGTGTTACCGGGAGCTTATGTTCCGCAGTCGCTGTTCTAATCCGGATAAGCGCTTTACTGACCTGGTTTTTTACAGTTTGGGATGAAAGCCCGAGTTGATCTGCGATTTCGGTAATGGAATACTTCTCAGTCCGGCTCATCAGGAAGATTTCTTTCATCCGGTCGGGCATCTCCTCAATGGTCTGATAAACCAGTTCGACCATTTCTTCAAATTCCATCTCAGCTTCTTTAGTGGCCAACGTATCAAAAGAAGTATCTGATTCCTGGACCTGGCTGAGGAACTGCTGAAAATTCTGATAGTGTTTTTCCTGAAAGCCACGGGTACGAAAATAATTAGAAAGCTTGTAAATCATCGCCGTGCGAAGAAAATTTCTTACTGGTATATTGATAACCAGCTTTTCCCGCTTATCATAGAACTCCATAAAGACATTTTGGGTCAGATCAAAAGCATCGTCTTTATCTGCTATTTTTCTGTAGGCGATACTATAAATATACTTCCAGTGACGCTGATAAAGCTCAGTAAAGGCTGGATAGCTTGACTGCTTAATCAATTCAAACAATTCATTATCTGCAGTTGCTTTCATCGGCACAAAACTAGCTAGTTCACATTAACAATATGTTAAGGAATTAACCAGTATCTTATAATTAATCAACAAAAAAATATTCAAAAGGTCTGAACAACTCTTTTGAACATCTTATATGATCAACCCGTAACCTCATAAGCCATTTCTATAAAACCCCACTCGAAAGTTACCTGAATTAATAATTGGGCTTAATCCGCAAACAAAACAGTGGGCTGAATATCGTAATAAATATCATTCAATTTAAGAAAGATAGGATCTTCTGATCTTACAACCGGGTTAAAATATATGGTATAAATATTCTTTTCCGGTCTCGGTTGTATTTCATCAGGGTATAAAAAGCTATTCACATTTATATAATCTTCTCCCGCAGCATTTTTTAACTTCGTATTGGTTCCATGTTCTACAAATGAGAAAGTCCAGGCAATGACATCGCTGCCACCGGTCGGAATTAAATGGTAGGTTTCCTGGTCCAGATTTTGGCCAACAGATTCAATAGTTGCCAGAGTTACAAATTCAAAAGCACTGGTTATGCCAATTACAACCACATCTGTTTTTTCATAAGGAAGTAAGTCAGTTGAGTAGTTGGCCACTTTAATTTTCATAAAGTCCTGCCCAGGCACAGGCTCCTTTGCCTGGGCATCCGGATCTAGTATAGCAACTGGATCATTTTCATTAGGCTGAAAGACAATAAATTCTTCCACCTGAGATGCCGTTACAGTTATCGTTTTATTTCCCAGCACAGATCCCGAACGTTTATCATAGAATTCAAAAGTTCCTTCTCCCTCCACAACTTTGATCTTGCCGTCAGATTCCCAATCAATAGTCTTCCCGGCATACTTGACACCCAAGTTACCGGCAAGTGCCGCATTATTTTTAAAGTATACATCGACAAACTTGGTAAAACTCTTGTCGTAATCCAGTTTTTTACATGAAGAGAGGCCCACTACAGCTAGTAAAAATATTATTGAGTAAAAATATCTTCTCATTTTTTAATGTTTGATTTAAATACGATGGTGCCAATGACGGCACCATCGCGATTGTTAAAATATAATTGCTGAGACAATAAGCTTAGTTGCAGCAGAAACCAGGATTAAAATCAGTCCAGGTAGCAGTCCATGCTGTTACGCCAGGCTGGAATGCACCTTTAAAAGTAGTTGCTGTTCCAAATGCAGGAGAACCTGTCCTTGGAATTAAATGTGCAGGATTATAAGTGCTGCTGTTAGCGCAGGTTAAAAATGGTGCGCTTCCAAGTGCAGGGCCCAGCAACAAGTAACTGTTAGCAGTAGCTGCAGTGCTTTGCTCTGCTGGAAGGATGCTGAAAGTCGCAGGATTACCGCCTATATTTGAAGATATAGTTGTATAAGCGTGAACAATGTTATCATCAAATACCGAGCCTGCAGCAGTTATATTCTGGAAAACTGCACCGGTTGGAAAACCTGCGATAACTGACTGTTGTATATCCAATCCTGTAGCTCTTCTCCAGCGATTGCCATTTGCCAGAGTTGTACTGCCACTTGTAGCATAACCCAACAAGGTAAAGTGACGCAATACCGGTTTGGTGATAACAGTTGTCGTAGAGCCGCCTGCGTTGTTGTCAGACTCAATACCATTAGAATCAGAACTTCCGCCGCTTGTGCTGTGAGTAGAATTAGGATTTTTCAGTCCAAGGGCAAAATTGATGGTACCTTTGTAACCCAGGTCAAAGTCAAAATCGTCATCATCACTGGCCAGGGCAACCAGGTGATCAGCATTTACCGTACCTCCAAAGAACTCAAAAGAATCATCAGCACTGTAAGATACTTGAATATTAGACAATTCTGTACCGCTTCCAACTCCGCCTAAAGTTAAGCCATTGATTTCGTTGTCTGCGTCCAAACGATACCCCGGGAATTCAATACGTACATACCTTAATGTACCAGAATCATCAGTATCATCAGATCCGCCATAAAGAAGGGAAGCACCTGCTGGTTGCGGAACACCTTCAATACGGGTCGGTCCCTGGTTAATAGTGGCATCACCAAGAATAACCACACCACCAAAATTACCGGCAATATTACATCCGGCCCCACTGCATCCTGCTCTTTGCGGGGTAGTGAAAATAATAGGCTCGCTGGCAGTACCTATCGCCTCTATCTTTGCACCTACCGGTACAACCAGTACGCCCGCCAACGTCTGAGGGCCGAACAGTGGATCGTTATAGGTCTTTGTAGCACCTGTAACAATCACTGCTCCCTGCTCAATAGTCAAAGTGTTACCAGGGGCAACATAGGCCACACCGTCAAGTTTCCAGTTGTGGTCATTGTCCAATGAGCTAACAGTAATAATTCCGTTTGCGTCAACAGGAATGGATTCACATGGACGGCCATTTGTCATCGAGCCAGCGTTAGCGGCTTTGTTAAAGTTTCCTGATTGATCGGAATCTTTTTTACACCCTACGAGTGTCATTGCTCCAATCCCCAGGATTAAAGCTGATTGTTTGAAGATTTTCTTCATAATTGGGATGATTAATTAATAAAAGTATGTTGTTGCATTATTGCCGTTGGAAAATTCAATTGTTAAAATTTATAGGTGAATGATAAACTGGCGGTACGTCCGGTTTTAGCACGATAAGTCACCCGGTCGCCTTTATCCCTCTCATAGGCAGTTGTGCCATTGATGAGTTTATAACCAGGATTTCCGCCTGCATCACGTTCTGTTTCTTCAAAAGCAGACAAATTCTGATAGAAAAGGATATATTCGTCGAACAAGTTTGCTATATTCAGTTTTAGCTCTGCCTTTTTGTTCAGGAGCTGTGCACTTATTTGTACATCCAATAGGCTGCGCCCTTGTTCATATTCCACCTTATTAGGATCAAGATCAATGGTGTTGCTCCGTTCCCCTGAACGATTGTAACTGGCCGTTATCCCAAGAATATTGCCCTGATATGTAAGGCCTGCATTAATGATCCAGGGTGCCTGACCATATAGCGGCCTATCCTGTGAAGGCAAGCGACGGACTTCCTCATTATCGCCGGGCAAAGGCTGTGTTTGTACCTCTACTTTTGATTTGATCAGCGTCCCGTTGCCAAATATTGTAAGATTGCTGAGCCATTGTTTATCGGCAATAAAACCCAACGACTTACGGATTTCCATTTCCAACCCATAATTCCTGGCGTTGTGTTGATTTTGAAAACGGTACTGTCCTGCTTGCGCAAATACCAACTCAATGGGATTGTCAAGTCTTTTATAAAATCCGGATACAGAAATGATTTCTCCTGCCGAAGGGTACCATTCATACCGCAGGTCCATATTGTCAACAATTGTGGAAACCAGTTGCCTGCCGGAAATGTTGGCATCCAGCTCATAATCATAAAAACCAAAGTAGGCGGTCTCACGGAAATCCGGACGAATAGCCGTTTTAGAATAGGCAGCCCGAAAATTCATTTGTGAAGTAAGGCTGTAGGTCATGTTAGCTGAAGGAAGTATCCGCCAGTTTTTCTCTCCTGTAGTGCTAAATAAAGTAAAGTAATCAGGGATTGCTCCAAATTGCCGTTTGAGAAATTCTTCCTGGCGGTTGCCCAGGTTATAATGTTCAGCCCTAAGGCCATAGACCAGGCGAAGCTTGCTGAAAAAATTCTGATCCAGCATAACGTAAAAGGCATGGGTTTTCATAGCGCCATCAAAAGTGGGCCCATTCAAACCTTCTGCATAATAATAGGCCTTTCCCTCCCCAATCCCGATATTCGCCGGATCGAGAATGGTTTCATATGGCTGTTCAAAGGAAAAGAAACTGTTACGCAATCCGTAGGGAATCATTCGGGTCACGCCCAACGCACGGTGTTTGTCCCAGCCACTGTAACCGACCTTTACGGTATTTTTTTGTCTTTTTCCAAGATCAAAATCGCGGCTCATGGAAAGTCCCCAGTTGTAATCTGTTTCCCTTACATTTGTCCATATCCTGTAGTCATAATCACCATCAAGCCGTCCAGGATTATAAACGTTTGGTGTTTGAAAATATTCGATTCCGCCTATCGCAGCTGTTTGGAAATATTTCAATCTCCGCTGGTCCTGTACCTGTTGTCCAATACGTGTGACGCCTCCTGTGTAAGCCAATTTGATCCCTGTGGCACTCAAAATATTCTCTCCTTCCAATTTGTGCTGCCAAACCTGCGTGGTCTGCGGTTCCTGGAACATTTCATGAACTTTACCCACGTTGCTAGAACCGAGGGTGAGCCGATAGGCTTCATTAAAATTGTCATCGAAAACACGGGAATACATATTTTTCAAAGCAAGTTTGAAAATCTCCCCCTGCAGCCCAAGATTCAACACTGCACCGATTGTGCTGTTAAAACGATAGGATTTTCCACTGCCGTTTTCCAGACTGTCCATATAATTAGAGCCTCCTCTGTTCATACTCGCACCCTCTTGTCCACGTACATTGTTGAAGTCTACAATATTCTGCTGATTACGGTAAGTGACCCCACCTGCAAACCCGGCCCGTAGTCCATTCTTCAAATCATATCTGCGACCCATAGCAAAACGCAGATTTTGATGAGGAAGAGCGCGATAGCGGCTGATCGATAAACCATCAGCATTTAAACGTTTGCTTTGTGCAACCGCATCGAGGCTGCTATACAACGTACCCTGTCCGGGAATCAACGGATCAGCATTACCTGCAGAACCTGGGGGTGGAATATCGACACCATTAGGAAATTTCCAGGAAATAATCCCCTCAGGCTCCTTCCTTCCTCCGTCATCAAATCCAAGATAATCGTATTTGCCCCGGTTTCCCAGCATCAAAAAATCTTTACCGGTACTTCTGCTGTTATAACCAGTACCTATGTTGATACTTGTAAAATCTTCCTCCGGAATATCGAGTGTGTTGACAGAGATCTGTCCACCGGAAAACTCAGCAGACAGGTCCGGAGTGGCGGTTTTGTTGACTACTACATTACTTACCAATTCCTGCGGCAGCACATCAAAAGAAAAGTTACGCTTATTCATGTTCGTACTTGGCAGTACCACGCCATCAATCATTGCCTGATTATATCTTTCACTTAATCCCCGGACCACGACGTATTTGTTATCGACAGTGGTAACTCCGCTCACCCGTCTGAGGACCTGCCCCATATTATTATCAGGTGTGCGGGCAATTTGTTCCGCCGAAATACCATCGGTTACCGAGGCGGCATTTTTTTGTCTTGCATACAGTCCTGCAACTGACGCCTGCTTATAAGTGGCATTCACCACTACCTCTTTTAATCCTTTAGAATCTACTTTTAAAGCTATGTTTAAAGGTGTTGTCTTACTTTCCGCTACCAGTACAGCAGTAATACGCTGGGTTTGGTAGGAAATATAACTGATTTCTAAAGTATAAGTACCGGCAGGCAGGCTCAATGAATAACTGCCGTCCACGCTGCTCTGCATCATCTTTTGGTTCTCTAATACTTTAATAGATGCTCCAGGAAGGGTTTCCCCGCGCTCATCTAATACTTTTCCTGATATGCGGCCAGACTGCTGTCGTGAATAAGATGGTAGAGGCTTTTTATAAGTGACAGAAATGAGATCCGCACTCAGATCAAAAAGCAGACCCTGAACTGTAAGTTCCTGAAGTAAATTTCCAAGCTGGCCTTTTTGAACGCGGATATTGTTAAGGCGTACATTTGCCAGTTCGTTTGGGTCAAATGAAAATTTATAATTTGTCTGGTTTCTAAGTTCATTAAGCAAATCTACCGCAGTTACAGACTGGTGGTTAACTGTTACAGGCACTGTTATTTTAGCGTATGCCTGGGCAAAAAGAGGGGTACCTAGATACAGAATGATAAATGTCGTAAAAATGAAGGAAAATAATTTAGGGATAAGAGATGTGAATACGCTATGTAGATTTAATTGCATAATTTTGAACATTCAATGTCATTTATTAAAGTAATTGTGATAAGTGATAATTGTGATTTTTGTGATCCGGTCCTACCCGGTGAACTTTTCAGGAAGCACCGCCTGCAAGCGGTGCTTCCACCATTTTTTTCCAATCCTATGGATACCGTTATTTTTTTTGCATTATGGAATAATTTTGATGATCAATTTTGTTGATTTTTAAATGGTAGACAAAGGCCAGTGAATGCAGGACATCTTCTACATGGTGAAAATTGTATTCTCCTGTAAGGAGTTTATTACGAAAGGCTTCCTTGTTAAACCTGAAAGTGACCCCATAGTATGACGAGATATGGTATAAAGCTTCATTGAAAGGTATTTTTTCAAATACCATCACCCCTCCTTTTACAGGATCAGCAGCAGTATTAAAATGTGCAACAGCGGCTCTTCCCTTGCTGGGTTCATATTTTACTTCCTCGCCAGGGTAAAGGATAACTGAATCCTGTCTATTAGCGGTGTTGTTTACCCTTACCTTTCCGGTATAAAGATTTACTTTCTCATATCCATACCTGCTAAACCGTTGCACTGTAAATGATGTACCGAGCGCAGTAGTCTGCAATGTTCCGGACTCGACTGTGAATGGTTTAGCCACGTCTCTTTTTACGTGAAAGAAAGCATTTCCTTCCAGTAAGCGCACACGTCTTGAAGATCTGTCAAACGCCATCGGGTATCTGAATACGGAACCCGAAGTCAAAGTCACCTCTGTGCTGTCACTGAGCCTGATGGTTTTCATCATTCCTTTAGGAACTGATATGGTAGAGAAAGTTTGTGTGAGTTTACGCCAGGAATAAAACTGGTAGGCTTTGGTGCCACCAAAAATTAACAATACTGTGGCGGCTATCGCAGCAGCATTCCGAATTGTCAGGTAACGGGTCTTACTTCGTTCATCCTTTCTTAATATCCTTTCAGGTATATCCATATCCGGATCTGCATAATTAAAATCCGGCAAATCTTCTACTTCCGGCATAAAATCTGCACCGCCCTGCTTCATCAGCAGAAAAAACTCATCCAGTTCATCAGGAGAGAGTTGACGTGATATATACCGTTTTATTAAATCATTTTTCTTTGCATTGTCCATATTCACAGATTGCCCTAAAGTTTAACAGGCATTCTACTTATATATACAAGCAGTCAAAGACAAACACCCCCAAGCAAAAAGAAATAAATTTTTTTTATCGCAGAAATCCGACAAGAAGTATAAGAAAGACATAATCTGCAGAATTAACCAGTTCCGAAAATTGTTTATTTGCCAGTCCCATCTGATTTTCAACAGTTTTCCGCTTAAGAGATAATGCCTCGGCTACCTCCGAATAAGTCATTTCCTGAAATTTACACATTTTGAAGATAAGTCTGCGCTGCAGGGGCATTTTATTGACCTCGTCCTTTAGTCTTTCCAGGTCAAGACCTGCTTCTACTTTTCTATCCTGGTGCTGAAGATATTCAGCACGGTATTCAAGCTCCAGCTTTTGTCTGGTCTTTTTTTTCTGCACTGCTGTCTTTAGCCAGTTGAAGGTTTTATTTCTCGCCAGGGTAAACAAGTATGGCTTGATGTCTCTTTCCGGATCCAGGTATTCCCGCTTTTGATATAAATGAAGAAAAATGTCATTCACTAGTTCTTCCGCACTTTCTCTCGAAATAACCATTGTCACACAATAGTTCATAACCTGCTTTTTATACTGGTCATAAATTATTCTGAATGCTTCTGGACTTCCTTCTTTGAATTGTTGAATAGCGTTGTGGGTAATCATACTTCAATAGGCTTTAGATCTCAACAAAGAAATCCTTTGGCTATGACGGATGCATTAAAGTATCATTAATTGTGTGTTAACACAGGCGAAATTTATCTTCACTTGTTTTCAACAATTGTTGATTTACTATTTTTTGTAATCTTTACATTACTTAACTGGTCTATTTGATCCCTTGTATCCATAGTAATTTTTACTTTAGCATTATCGCCTGAAGATTTCGCTAAGCGGGGCTGTTTACCTGATATATCCATTAAAGCTGTAGCGATTAACGGATCGGTTTCATCCCCAAATGGTTTGAGAGGGAGATTTTCCAGTTCATTTATTGCAATTGCAGGTGCTAACCCATTTGAATAATCACCTTGTTTATTGGAGTTGTAAAGTTTATAGACCAGAGGGTTAATGATCCAGTTCGTGACTTGCTTTGGATTACGCATATCCCGTATCTCGAATGATGCCATATCCTTGCCAAGGGTCTTTTCCCCCATCCTTATTACTTGCAGATAAGGTGAAAGACAGTTTGCAAATAGTTCAGCTGAGGAAGTTGTATGCCTACCTGTGAGCAGATAAATGCGCCTCAGTGGCAGCCTGTAGGAAACCAGTTGTGCAACATTTTGGGAAATGTAAACCAATTCATTATCGAAACTACTCCGTTTTGTTCCTGCTTTTGCATTCCCCCTGTATTCGATAAAGATATCCGTTCCATTCACAGGAGCAATGATGGCAGCAAGCAGAGCCGCAATACTTACTTCGCCCCCGACATTATATCGCATATCAAGGATAAGTTCCGTGACATTCGCGGTTTTAAAGCTGCTAAAAATACTTTTGAACTGGCTGATGCTACCAGATCTGAAACTGTTAAAAAAAATATACCCTGTCTTTTGGCTACCTTTTTCAAATGCGTGTGAAGTGTAGACGGGGTTCTCAGCTGGATAGGTAGAAGAAAGAAATACCGGGTCGGGCATGTTGTTTACCACAAGACTTAATGTGCCATTTATAATGGCCTCGCTGACCAGTTTTTCTGCATTTCCGGAATTGACCTGGGTATTGTTGATATTGCTGACAACATCTCCCCTTTTTATACCTGATCTGGAAGCTGCTGATCCCGGTACTACCAATAGCACTAATGTCTGGATATTACCAGAATTTTCTATAGTAACCAAATCCAGGCCGAAAGCAGAAACAAGTGTAGGACGATAGGTTAGCAGGTCTGCAGGATTAAGCAGCAATGAAAAACGATCTGCCGGATTCTTTATCACTGTAAAAAAATCGGAAGGCTGTAATTTCAGATCAGGTCTGGCCGGCAGGTTGTTTGCCCAATAGTAATAAACTTTCATGCTATCCAAAACCCAGCTATTGATCTGTTCATTTGAGCCCGCAGGATAATTAGGCCGGGGGTTATCTTTTCTGCAGCCTGTGCAAAAAGCCAAAAGCAATAATATATATAAATTACTAACCCGCATACTTTTTCTCAAAGATACAAGTGATAAAATAAATTGCTTGTTAAGTCTCTGTTAAGGTGGGGCTTGTAGATCGTAAAATAAGAAAGGCCGGTTTTAAAACCGGCCTTCTGCAATACTTTTTATTAATTAATCTTTACATTGACGGCGGGTCAATGCGCAACAAAACTAATCAAATTTTATACAACAATATCATAACATTAAAAATATGTTATGATTATATACTAACCGAAACGCCCTTTAACATAATTGCCTGTCAGCTCATTTTTTGGATTGCTAAACAGTTCCTTTGTTTCCCCTTCCTCGATTACCTCTCCCAGGTATATGAATACCGTTTTATCAGCAACACGCTGTGCCTGCTGCATATTGTGGGTCACGATCACAATGGTATAGTCTTTTTTCAATTTAACAATCAGCTCTTCAATCTTTAACGTGCTTAAAGGATCCAGCGCGGAGCAGGGTTCATCCATCAGAATCACCTCTGGCCTGAGCGCAACCGCCCTGGCAATACACAACCGTTGTTGCTGTCCGCCGGAAAGCCTGGTCGCCGGTTTCTCCAGCTCCATTTTCAGCTCTTCCCAGATATAACTTTCTTTAAGCGCTTTTTCAATGATCTCTTTCCTTTCTGCTTTTGGAACGTCATTGATTTTTAAGCCGTAATTGATGTTCTCATAAATGCTCTTTGGAAATGGGTTTGCCTTTTGAAAAACCATCCCGATGCGTCTGCGCACCTGTGTAGCAGAGAAGTGCCCGTCATACAGATCTTGCCCCTCAAGTGCTAGTTTACCTTCGATCCGTGCATCAGGAGAGAGGTCATGCATGCGGTTAAACGCGCGCAGCAAAGTGCTTTTCCCACACCCTGAGGGACCGATCAAAGCAGTGACCTGATTTGGGGCAAAATCTATATTGATATTCTTTAGTACCTGCTTGCTGCCAAACCAAAGGTTAACGGACTGGGCAGATAATTTTACCAGATCTTTATTCATCTTTACTGTGTTTATACCGCACATAAAATGCAGTGAGGTTTAATAAGAATACCACGATGATTAAAACAAGCGCTGTGCCGTAAGCAAGCGGTCTAACCTGTTCAATCGCCTGGTGCTGAGTAGACAACATATACAAATGGTAAGGGAGCGACATGAACTCCTGGTTTAAAAAGCCAGCCGGATTGTTGATGTAAAACGCTACCCCTGTAAACAATATTGGAGCAGTTTCCCCAGCCGCCCTGGAAAGTGTGAGCACCACCCCGGTCAATATGCCGGGCAAGGCGGACGGCAATACCACATCACGGATGGATTCAAACTGGGTAGCCCCTATTGCCAGCGCAGCTTCCCTGGTACTCGCAGGAATTCTTCGCAATGCCTCTTCAGTCGTAATGATCACATAAGGTAGTGACAACAATCCCAATGTCAGGCCGGCGGAGATCAATGATGTGCCCATTTGCAACCCCTGGACAAACAGTGCCAGCCCAAACAAACCATAAATGATAGAAGGTACGCCTGCCAGATTACGGATCGAAGCCCGGATCAGCCTGGTCAGCCAGGTATCCTTCGCATATTCATTCAGATAGATCGCGCAGCTGATTCCAAATGGAACAGAAACCAGTGCTGTGATCAGGGTTAAAAGCACCGTTCCGATAATGGCAGGCAGGATGCCACCCTTAGTCATGCCATCCCTTGGCAGAGAAGTCACGAATTCCCAGGACAGCGATGGCGCACCTTTACTGATCAGGTCCCAGAGTATAACAACCAGGAAAAAACAGACCATGCCTGTGCAGAACAGCAAAGTGCCCCATTCAATTAGCGGTGTGAGTTTTTTCATCATGCGGCCTGATATTTTCTAAATTTATTGACAAAATATTCACCGATCAGGTTTACCATCAAAGTAATCAGGAATAAGACCGCTGCAATGGCGAACAGCGCGTAATAATGCGTGGTCTGATAGGGCACCTCCCCCATTTCAATGGCAATTGTAGCAGTAATGGTGCGTACAGAATGAAAGAAGCCTTTTGGAAAAGCAGAAGCGTTCCCTGTAGCCATCAGTACGGTCATGGTCTCTCCTATTGCCCTTCCAACTCCGAGCATTACCGCAGCCAGGATTCCGGGAGCAGCGGCAGGAATGGTCACCCGGATCAGGGTCTGCCATTTATTGGCGCCTACGCCGTAACTAGCTTCCCTGTAAGATTGCGGTACACCATGCAGCGCATCTTCCGTAACCGTGATAATGGTGGGCAGTGCCATAACAGCAAGCAAAATTGCACCGTTTAACGCATTTAATCCGTTAGATTGGCCAGTCAAATCTGCTATACCGGGTCCCAGGACCACTATACCTAAAAATCCTATTGCCACTGAAGGAACAGCAGCCAGCATTTCAATAACCGGTTTTAAAATATTCTTTAGTCTTTTACCTGCATATTCAGATAAAAAGGCAGCGGTACCAATTCCTAACGGGATGGCAATGGCCATTGCTCCCAGAGTAACCAGGCACGTGCTCACCAGTAAAGGTAGTATACCATATTCAGCGTTACTGCCGGATGGATTCCATTGTGTACCGGTAATAAAATCCAGCGGTTTGACCTTCAGGAAAAATGCCACTGAGTTCCAGATGAGCATAAAGAAAATCCCGGCCAGGATGGCAATTACCAATAATCCGGTTGTTCTGAACAGCAGTTTTACAGCATTATCTATTTTTTCTCTTGCAGCTAATTTCATAGAGGTACATTAATCTATAATATAATAGCCCGAAGCCTGTATTAACTTGCGTCCGGCAGGACTTTTTTCAAAATCGATAAAGGCGGAAACTTTGTCCCATGATTTTACAGGGATAAACTGGTAAAGCGGTCTTTGAAAATAATATTTTTTAGCAGTAATAGCCGCCTCGTCCAGAGGAGACACCGCAGCTTCACCTTTCTCTTTGCTGATCTTGAGGACTTTTATTGGCTGATCGACCCCGTCATGCATGATGTATCCGGCTCCCACATATCCTATACCTGAAACATCCATCTTCACACCTTCCATGATCTGGGCATTCCCATTCATTTCCTTGGCATCGCGGCTAAACTCTATTTTTAACTTTTTCCTCACGAAAGATTGTGTGCCGGAGTTACTCTGACGTCCGTAAATATTCACCGCGACATCCTGTCCCGTAACCGGTTTCCAGTTTTTGTATTCGCCGCTCAGCACCTTAGTCAGGGTTGCCACATCAATAGAATCAAGAGGGAAATCCTTTTGTACAATGAATGCCGTAGCATCTTCAGCAAAGACTACCGTTTTGATATCAATCCCCTTCACTTTAAATAAGCTGTCCTCTTCTTCGTTAAGCGGACGTGAAGAATTGGCAATATCAGCCTGCCCGTTCAGTAAAGAAGCGATACCCAATCCGGAACCGCCGCCAGAAATGGCCACACTAAAATCATCATTTATTTTATAGAAGTTTTCAGCAAGGTTCACCGCAAGATTTACTTCCGTGTCCGATCCCTTCACTTTAATAGATTTGTTATTGCTGCTGCACCCTATTAACAGCAACATAAATATGCCGCCGAAGTATTTCATGGACATTTTTTTCTCAAACCTAAGGGTTCAAGATTAGTTGCAGGTTAAATTTGGGTTAACAACAGACAATTGTCAAAGCCAGCGTTACTGGTCATCAAGGGTCTTTAAAAACGAAATAATGTCACTGATCTCTTTTTTACTAAGATTTAAGGGATCACCAGATAAAGTCTGGTTTTCCAGAGGAATTCCCATTCCGGCAGCACCTCCTTTATTATACAAATCCATTACCTGTTTCAATGTTTTATATGCCCCATTGTGCATATATGGAGCTGTTTTACCAATATTTCTAAGCGTTGGAGTTTTGAACGCATATTTAAGTACGTCCATTTTTATCCAGAAATAACGCCCCTCATCCTCGTCAATTGCAGGATTTTTGGCATCAGGATCTTTCAATGTGCCAATTACTTCTCCCTCCGTATTTGAAAAGACAGGTCCCGCTGTACCATTAAATAATGGCATAAAATGACAGGTGGCACATTTCGCCTTACCTGTAAACAAATTAAACCCGTTTAATTCGGTTTGGTTCATTTGCTTATCATCGCCCCGCATATACTTGTCAAACCTGGAATTGAAAGGAGTTAGGGAACGGATATAGGTGGCCAGCGTGATCATCACAAACCTGGGCTTAATCTCAGTTTCCATAGCTGGAAAGGCTTTTTTAAACAGCGTGTAATAATGCTCATCTTTTTGCAGGCGTTTAGCTGCATCTTCAACAGATCCATGCATTTCATCTTTATTGGCGATGACATCCATAGCCTGGTTTTCCAGGGTCTGGAACCTCATGTCGTAGAACTGTGCGTTTTGCAGGCCAGCATAAAGCAGTGTAGGCGCATTTCTTTTTACGAATTTACCCGATGTAAGTGCCTGACTTTTGGCCAGACCATCGGTAAATGCAAGTTCCGGTTTGTGGCAGCTTTGACAGGTACGCACAGACCCGGAAACTATCGGGTCATTAAACAGGGCCTTTCCAAGAGCCTGCTTGTCCGGGGTTGGCATAGCTTCAGTACTGTTTACAAAATGATTAATATTAAATACATCTTTGCCGAACAGACTTGTCGCATCTCTGCGTAATGCGAGTTCAGTATCCAGTGGTTTAATGTTCAGCTCCTTTTGCCATTTCACGATTCCCTCTGTGATGAGGTTGGCGTGATCTCTGATGAACTCCATCCTGTCAAAGGAGTTAAAATCCGGGTGTTCCTTCAGATAATCCACAGATTCAGCAATTATTTTGCTAAGATCTTTATTCCTGCCAAAAAGACCGAGTACTTGTCCTGCCGCCTTCACACTTGTGGCAGCCTCGTCTATACCGGCATACGACAGTGGCGTATCAAATCCGGTGATCCCCGTAGTAATAATCCTGAAAATCTCGAGTTTGCAGGCATCAAAAACACGTGCTTCAGTCATTTCCGTCTCCATAACTAAAACTCGAAATCTCCTCAGGCTTGATCGCAGAGACGCGAGCTCCCTTTCTAAATTCTTATGCTCCGCAGGGATATAAGGATAAACAAACTCTTCTATTACCTGTAAGCCGGAGGGCTCAAAAGATTTGGTTTCTTCCGTTTCAACCTCCACCAGGGGTGGCCCGTTGATCTCTCTGGAGGCACCGGGCGCATAATATTCACAAAACCATTCCAGTTTCTTAAATAACTTCCTGGTTTTCAGGAACTGCATCTTCAACTGGTTTGAATCCCCCGCATGGGCAGCAGCAACCAACTGGTTCAGACCACGATCTAAAGAGTCAGTCTGTTTAATCAAAAGCTGTTTGACCATCACTAGTGGCTGCTCCGTATCTTTCTTTGGGCTGCAATACGCAAAAAAAACCGTTGCGAAAATAAAGAGCGTAAGTTTGGGCGTTTTTATAAACATAAGTTATTTTTAATATCAAAAACCCTTTCCCTATAATCGGGAAAGGGTTTTCTATTATAGCTGTAAGCGATTATCGCTCTATGCCTGATAATATAATGGTTTGACCACCTTCTTTATTTGTAGTAGTACTGCTCCCATCCGCATTAAGGAACTTGTCATTTGTCCAGGTATGCGGGTGCAGGTTCAGTACGATGGTATTTGGCCTGCCTGTTAAATCTGAAATATCATACATTGCACCATATTCCCATGAACTGGTCCTGCGGTCATTAGAAGGATTGTATTTGGCATTGAAAACTGCATCATCACGACGGTGGTTCATTTCAATCATAGGCTTAATGGCTTTTGTTGCGATGTTATATTGCCACACCCTGCCATCATGCTTGTTATTTGTATAATAAGAGTCACCGTCCTCCTGAATGTAAACAAAGTTTTTGGTTACACACAGGTTATCCGGATTTACGATGCTGTTGCCCGGATCTATTGCACCATCAATAAGTGGCGTCAATTTACCTTTTAACGGACTGGCCGCATCAAGCTCTAATTTATAGACTCTGCCCCACATAGTCAGTCCGGGTTTTGGATTGACCAGGTCTCCGCTTACTCCTGTAGCAGTAAAATAAAGTGTACGGTTTGCGGATGCATCACCTTTACCGTAGTCCAGATCCTCAACACGCGCAAACTGGATGGCATTTTTAGCAACGGTTTGAGACGCCAGCTCAGCACCGGTACTCGCTCTTACATTATCATATTCAACAAATTCAACATCGTAAGTAGAATTTACTGCCATGTCCGTCTCTACTATATTTAAATTGGTTCTGCGCAGCATGTAAAGCTTTCCACTATTCAGATCGCCCGCACTACCGGAAAGGTACATATTCACCTGACCCAATCCCTGGCGTGTGCTTTCATCTTCACCAATAAAAATGGCTGTTTTTCCAGGATAAGCATCTTTAGGAAGCGGAACGGCATTTTCCGCACTGCATTTACCAAGAGCCGCTAATTTTCGGTCAGGATTACTTTTTTCTGATACTGGTCCAAGCGGGTTAATTGCGTGAATGGACGATTCGCCATCTGTTTCACCTGCGGTCAAAAATACCGGGGCCGGAAAGCCATGCTCATCAGGAGTTGCAAGTGTAGCAGAACATAGCCTCATCTTACCACCATTAGCATCTACTATGTACTCACCCTTCACAGGTTTTAGATTTTTATCCAGATAAACCCTTGATACTGAAAATATTATTTCGTGGTTTGTAACCATGATGTATCCATCTCCGTTAGGATCTTTCATCATGCCGGCTCCGTCTGGCTGGGCACCATAGACAAAACCAGGTGACCCTGAAAGCACGTCATCGCTGCTGATTAAAGTTGTGATCTTTACATTTTCAAAACCTGGCAGCGTTTTTACCAAAGATGGATTTACAGAATAATCTTTAAGCTCAGTTGCATCGGGATTTGCGTCACCATCTTTCTTGTCTTTTTTACAAGCTGTTACAATAACAGCCGCTGCACCAAAAGCCGCGACAGCAAGTGCAAGTGTTTTTCTTTTAAATAGGGTTTTAGTCATAGTTCGTTTGTTTTTCTGTAACAAACCTAAGACGCAGGTATTATCTCAGGCTTAAGAAAGTGTTAAGGAAACAGCAATCAGGTTATTCAGATTCGTTCTATTTGAAACCTTGAAAAGCTTCATTACGTACTTCTGCTTAAGCCACCAATACAAACTACTGAATTGAAAGCCAATCAATTGTTTTCAGTTTATGTACAATTCAAGGATGCAAAGTTTACACCCTTGAATTGTGCAAGCACATTTTGTCGTTTAATCTTGGAATATGTTGAATCCATTACTAAAATAGCTTTCACCTGTCTGAAGAGAAGTTATTTTAAGTTTTACTCCCCATAGTGGAGAAGGATCCGTTTTACTAAGAATAAGTACATTTTTTAACAACCCGGTATTAGGCGTGCTTGATGAAATTGTTCTAATTAAAGTATTTGACTCAAACAATTCTATTTTAACACTACTACCATTAAAGATCGATGCATTCCATTTGATATCCTCTGAGTAGTCATAGTAATATATCATGTTCGATCCATTAGGTGTTTTTACATTACCAAATTTGATACATAGTCCTTCTGTATTAGCCTTGTTTTGACCATTCGCATCAATCTCTGCCTGTGCTTTCGCATCTGCATCTGCCTGAGATATTGTTGAAGAATATTTATTTGCCGGAACAGAATAATTAGTTGTTGTATTTGGCTGAACATCACTTCCCGGTGGGCAATTATCTTTGACAAAATATGCAGATTTGGCAACATTATAGTACGTAGTAATTGTAGGTTCCAATACATAGCTGTAACTTTTCCCTGTGAAAACGCCCCACGAGAAACCGGCTGGTTGTGTAAACAGGTCTATTGTGTTATTGGCTAATTTAGATTTTTCTATATTGATAGTGTAAATCTTTGTCACGAATGGATCCGTAGAAAATTCTGTACTGGAAACGTTCTGCTCAGCTGAGAGAAAATTCACTCCTCCCGATGAATTGGCAGTTCCTAGTTTTGTTTTTATACTACCTGTTTTTGGAGTACCATTGCTCTCTCTGTAGGTTGCAAATGTTACTTCTATTTTTATTTCGGTTGTTGAAGTAGCACTCTTTATTAAAATTTTTCCATTCTGCAGATAGGCATCTTGTACTTTAAAAGTGGTTACGTATACCTGGCTATATGCCTGAGTTGTCAATAATGCAAGGATAAGAACCGTTATATTTTTGAGTATTGTCTTCATAGAGCGTTTAATTAGCATTTTCTTTAGCAACCTTTAAAACTTCCTGATGTTGTTCGTAGATTAATAAGAGATCATCTTTATTGGTTTTACTCTCTCTCCAGATAAACTGTTTTTCTTTGTCATCGTAGCTTATCTCACTAGCGTTGATGTGGCTTACCTCAGCCATAAACTTTATAAGCTCATTTGTGCTAAGTGATGATTTTGGATGTTCAATGACTTTTTCCAGTTCAGGAAGCCGCTCATTTTTTTTGCAGCTGAACATAGCTGTGCCTAGTAGGATCGCCATAGTGGCAATCTTAAATGTTTTTTTCATAGGGATTTTTGTTAAATAATTACGTTAATTGTTTTTTAATTACTTAACAAATTTAAGACACGAGTATTATCCCAAACTCAAGGGAGTGTTAAGGAAAAAGCAATCACTGAATTTAGAATAATTCTACGCATTCCTGATCAGGGCCTGCTTCTCCTCAGCCTCTGCCATCCATCTCGGTCCTCCCCGCTCCAAAACAGCATTAATACCGCAGCAATTTCGCTTGGGAGCCTGTCAATAGCGAAGTTGAGTCCTATCTGATGCGATGTTAATCCCTGCACGAAAGAGAAGCAAAGCAGAAGCTGTTAGGAAGTCTTACATGGTCATTCTGATGCCGCTAACTTAAAACGGTCCAGCAAACTTAAAATCTCATTCTGACCAATTGAAGAAGGGTTATTGAACTGTGCGGAGAGTATACTTTCAGGTATGTCAATTGTACCGCTGGACGTACGCACTAAAATGCCGTCGCCTGATCTTTTATTGGAAACGTACTCACCAACAGCAGGGTTTAATTCCTGCAGCCTGATGAGCAGCTCATATACTACATACACTGAAATTTGCATGCGGCAAAGTTAAAATAACTTTAATATAACATTAAATTATCATTATGTTAACAAAATAGCAAGCAACACTTATGGCTTAACCTCAAATACAAAACGCCCTGACAGATGTCAGGGCGTTATTGTCAACAGGTCTGGTCTTTAAATGCTATATAAATTACCTGCGTGATGCTGGAATATTGACCAGTTCAGAAACTTTGCCTGCACCAGCATCAATGGTCTTATTGTTTTGCAGATACAGCTTGCCCCCTCGGTATACGGCTGGGTAGCTTTTCCCATCCTTCCCGTAATTTCCCGGTACGGGTATGTCACCTTTTTGCCCCAGTACAATGTGTTCTTTCATCCGGTCTATGATCCACTCACCTGTAGACGGACGAAAAACGGCCATTTCTGCCCTGCCGTCGCCATCATAATCAGCAGGAACCGGAATATCGCCCGGCGTGTGTTTTACTTCTAAAGGAATATTGCCCAGGCTGGTCTGCCACAGGGAGTTGTCTGTGCGAAAGAAACCCACATCCATCATCCCATCTCCATCATAGTCTGCCGGTACGGGAATGCCGTTCTTATGGCCAAACTTAATGCTGTCCAGCCGATCGAAATACCAGGTCAATGCAGATGGCCGGTAAATCGCAAAATCTGCAAATCCGTCACCATCCCAATCTCCGCATACCGGAATGTCTCCTTGCTGGCCCAGAGCAACGGAACGTCCTCCCTGAAGGTAAAACTTTCCCTCAGATGGCCTGAACACAGCCAGCTCCGTCTTACCGTCACCGTCATAATCGGCCGTTGCAGCGATGTCTCCTTCCTGGCCAAACTCTACATCAGCCTGACCTGCGATCTTCCATTTGCCTTTGGCAAAGAAAGCAATCTCAGTGGTCTGGTCATTGTTGTAGTCCTGGAACCGTGCCACACCGGTATGGTGCAGCCATGGCAGGGTAAACTTGCTGTCGGCATCGGTTTCTTCTTCTCCGGTGTACGGAGAGAAGGTACGTATGCTGATCAGGTCTTTTGATTTTGAGAATTTCATCAGACGCATCAATCCATGACCGCCATTCGGACGGCTCTGGTAATCGGAAAGGAACGATTTGATGACATTTCCGGCGTAGCCGTCCTGACGGTAACCTTCGCCATTGTCACCCACATGACCGGAGAGGGTCATCATCACATTGGGGTAACTCTTGAGCTTGTCAAAAACACGCTGCCCCTGTTTGGAAAATTTAGGGAAACCCTTTTCATTGGTACCAGTCGTTTTGTTGAAGTGAATGATGGAATGGCTCACCAGAATGGCCTTTCTGTCGCTGTACTTTTCGAGCAGCTGAGCGGCCCATTTATTCAGGTTCTCGATGTCTTCGCCG
Organism: Pedobacter sp.; assembly: GCF_035317785.1. GTDB lineage: Bacteria > Bacteroidota > Bacteroidia > Sphingobacteriales > Sphingobacteriaceae > Pedobacter. Next base: position 25,508 of record NZ_DATHGC010000223.1, read on the forward strand.
TAAGAATCATATTCAAAAAATATAGTAATAAAATCGGTTCCTGCGGCGCTGAAAAGATCGTAATGACTGTCATTGTTATTACTGTAATGACCACCGTACCATTTCTTGTCCTTAAAACGTTCTACCCCAAAATACCTGTTGTACTGATCGGTCTTACCGCTCAGCGGATACTGACTTTTGGTCTGGTCATGGTTGCCCACTGCCATACCGTATGGAATACCCTGCGGATATCCGGCCTGGGGCTGCTCAAGCTGGTACATTGCTTTGGAGGCATTTACCCATTGCTGGGGAAATTTCTCTCCGTCGTCAGAAATATCACCCAAATGGATTACATATTTGATGTTTTCCTTAGCGGCATTTTTTACGATCCAGTCGGTTTGGGCCATGAACATCTCATTTTTTCCGCCAACTTTTTCTGAAGTATAGTATTGCGTGTCGGGCAATACGGCAATTGAAAATTCATCTTCGGCTGCAGGTGCGTTTGTTTTCAATACCGGAGCCGCGCTTATGCTGACCAGCAGCTGCATGCTTAGAAAGATGCAGCATCCGTTTCTGAATATGTTTCTTTTGTTTTTCATTACTCTGGTTCTGCTGATTAAAAGTAGCCTGGGTTCTGAACAATCTTAGGGTTTAAACCTACTTCGTTCTGGGGTATCGGGAACAGCAAATGATGATCATCGATCACATAGGCGTCTGAAGAAAGATAAGGAAGCTGCTGTCTGATCTTAACACCAAAGGCATTAATTACCGTTTTTGCATTTCCGGTTCTTAGCAGGTCCGACCAGCGGTGATTTTCAAACGCCAGCTCAACCCTGCGTTCATGCAGGATTGCCGCGCGGAGCAGGGTTTGGTCTGTATTCTCAAAATTTCCAAGACCTGCACGTTTTCTTACCCTGTTTAGCGGAGTAAGTGCATCCGATGACTTACCTTGCTCATTCAGCACCTCTGCCAGGAGCAGCAAGGCATCTGAAAAACGGTAGATCGGGAAATCGTCTCCTGAACCTGTTGTTCCGACAAGTGGTGCATGCAGGTATTTCTTGATGTAAGGAACACCTGTCTTCCCTGCAGCGGGAACATAATTTACAATACTTTTTGCTGCAGAATAGGCAAAGTAGTTACTGGCATCATATGTACCCTCGGCAATTCCGATCGAGGCATCCAGACGCTGGTCTCCAGTCTCAAAATCCTTGATCAGGTCGTCGCTCGGTGTGTTCCATCCGCCGGTACCGGTATTGTCTATGGTGATTCCTGTAAGTAATTTCGTATCCTTACTTCTCGGCAAGAAATGAAATGACAGCACGTTTGGAGTTGAACCGGTAACCGTTCCGCCAAGAAACTGGATCTCAAAGATCGATTCTTTTCCGTTTTTATTGGCTGGCAAAAAGGCGTCGGCATAATTTCCGTGCAGGTCATAACCCATGGTCAGCAGATTGTTCAGCAAAGGTTCGGCATCAGCCCATTTCTTCTGTGCGGCATATACTTCAGCCAGAAGAATGGTAGCTGCCCCTTTCGTAGCTTCACCGGTCTGAGGGAACTTTGTCGGCTGGCCTAGTTCAGTAATCGCATCCTTTGCATCAGCAATGATCTGGTTATAGACCTCTTCGACTGATGCACGGGGTTTAAAAGCCTCGTCTGCCGTGGTCACTTCTTTGAGGAACAAGGGCACGCCTCCATACAGGCGTACCAGTTTAAAGTAGTTCAGTGCCCTCAGGAATTTAGCCTGTCCATCGATAGTGGTTTTTGCCGAAGCTGCAATGTCAGATGCCGCCAGCCGCTCTATGATAATGTTGCAGCGCGAAATACCTGTATAAGTGTGCTGCCAGGTTGCCGCAGCGTATGCGTTGGTAGAGGTATTGGTAAAGTCAGAGATGTTCTCGCGCTCTACAATAGATGTACCCCTGTTGCCGGGAATGGCCTGGTAGATCGTATTGTCTGAATGCATTTCTGAAGTAAAATAGTCGTTGACCAGTACATCCCTGAGCGGGGCGTAGGCTGCTACCATCGCAGACCTGAACTGCTGCTCGGTTTTATAGTAAACCTCGTCTGTATAGGAATCTTCAGGCCCCAGTTCAATAAAACTTTTCTTGCAGGATGTTGCCCCGATCAGTAACAGGACAATTGCTATATATATCTTTTTCATGTTGTTTTCAGGATAAATGATTATTTGAAAGTGGTGGAGAGACCAAATGAGAATGTCCTTGGTATTGGATACGCGTTTTCGTCGATACCAACACCCTGGGTAGGATCAGCACCTCCTACGTTGATCTCCGGGTTCATCCCTGAATAGCCTGTCAATACAAATGCCTGCTGCACTGAAGCGAAAATCCTCAGGTTTTTAAGCATCAGGTTCTTAAGTGGTACGGTATAACCCAATGAAATGTTTTTGGCGGTCAGGTAAGATCCGTCTTCGATCCATTGCGTATTCACCTGGCGGCCCATCGCCGTAGTGCCCGATTTGGTACGGGGATAAGCACCTGATCCTGGGTTCTCTTCCGAACGCCAGCGGTCTGCAGCCGAGGCCAGCAAGATTCTTGATCCATCCATATTGGTCTGATAGGCCCATTTGGCAGCATTTAAGATCTTTCCACCAACGGAAAAAGTCATGTCTATATTCAGATCAAAGTTCTTGTATGCGAAATGGTTGACCAGTCCGCCTGTAAATGTCGGCGTAGGATCACCGATAAAAGTACGGTCGTTCACATCATCGATCACTCCGTCTCCGTTGATGTCTTTTACTTTGATTGTCCCGATGTCGGAGTTTCCGTTGGGCTTAGCAGGTGTACTCAGGTATTTTGCAGAATTTGCCAGATCGGCGGCATCTTTATACAGTCCTTCAAATACAAAACCATAGAACTCTCCAAGATGATGCCCCACTTGCTGGCGGTAATAATCTGAACTGGTGGTTACGTTTCTGCGGATAAAGCCAGGGTCTACCAGGTTTGTGATCAGGTTGCGGTCCAGGGAGAGGTTCAGTTTGGTGTTCCAGCTCAGGTTTCCAGTCAGGTTCTTTGAACTTACTGAAAATTCATGTCCCCACATTTTAAGTCCCCCGACATTGTAGATGATCTGGCTGAAGCCGGATGATGTTGGTATGGCACGCTGTTGTATCAGCCCGTCTGTGTTTTTCCTGTAATAGTCGTATGTAAAGTTAATGCGGTTGTCCAGTATACCCAGCTCAAGACCAATGTCAAACTGTTTGTTGCGCTCCCATCTCAGGTCCCTGTTGGGCAGACGGTTGATGGTTTGCCCCTGGGTAATGACGTTGTTGAAATTGTAATAATAAGTGCCGATCGTGGCCTGGGAATCGTAGTTTCCGGTAAAGAAGTTATTGCCGGTCAACCCGTAGCTGCTGCGCAGTTTCAGAAAGCTAATGGCTTTCAGGTCCTGTATAAAGCCTTCATCACTGACAATCCATCCTGCAGAAACTGAAGGGAAACTGCCCCATTGTTTATTGATTCCAAACCTTGAAGAACCATCACGTCTGAATGCGGCAGAGAACAGGTATTTGCCTTTATAAGCGTAGTTTAAACGTCCTATGGTCGAAAGCATCGCGTAACCCCCGCTGCCGCTGCCACCGGTAAGACTGGTTGCGGCATTGAGGTATGGAATGTCATCGCTTGCAAATCCGAGTCCTGTCAGGTTATTGCTGTAACTGCTGAATTCCTGGGCCGAATAACCCACCAAAGCTTCAATATCGTGATTAGCAGCGATTGTTTTTTTGTACACCAGGTTTCCCTCTGCGGTCCATGAACCATTGTCGACAGCAGAACTGGTCCCCGTGCTCTGTCCCTGTGTACCTGTAACCAGACCTCCCTGAAAATATTTACGGGTTTCCGCGCCTTTGTCGATTCCTAAATTGGTCTTGATGCTCAGCCCCGGAAGTACTTCGTAGTTCAGGTAGGCATTACCAAGGATGCGTGTGGTATAATAGTCGTCATTGGTCAGTTCATAAGTAGCCAGCGGATTGATATAGGCCACCATCCCCGGTGAGGCCACACTGCGGACGAAACTGCCATCTGCATTGTATGGTGATATCAGCGGGCTGGCTTCAAAGAAGCGCTCAAAATATCCGCCTACCCCATCGCTGCTGAGCCTGTTGTTGTGGTCTACCCTGTAGCTTGGCGCAATGTTAAACCCTATTTTGAGTTTATCATTTTCCGAGCTGAAGTCCTGGTTAAACCGGAGTGAAAACAATTTCGTACCGTTATTGATGATCACTCCTTGCTGCTCCTGGTATCCTGCGATCACTGTTGATGAAGAATGTTCACGTGCTGACTGCACGCTGAGATCATAACTTTGAATAGGTGCAGTACGGGTAAGCAGGTCAAACCAATCGGTGCCTTGACCATACTGTTCCGGATTATCATAAGCCGCACGGTAATCCGCTGAGACCACATATCCGGGCTCATATTTAAGCCCGTCTTCCGCCCGTTCTTTCATAAAGGTTGCGAATTCCCTGGCAGTCATCATCTTTGGAACTTTACCCTTAGGTATGGTCTGCACGCCGTAATAACTGGAAAATTCAACTTTTGAATCTCCTGGTTTTGCATGCTTTGTAGTGATCAGCACGACCCCGTTTGCGGCCCTTGAACCATATAATGCTGTGGCAGATGCATCTTTAAGAAAACTGAAGCTTTCTATCTCTGCCGGATTGATGTTATTGATACTGCCTGTTACCGGAGTTCCGTCGATCACAAATAAGGGCTGGTTACTCGAGTAAAAAGAAGCAGCACCACGGATGACAAAGCCTATGCCACGTCCGGGCTGACCACTTGTCTGGGCAATCTGAACGCCGGATACTTTTCCCTGCAGCTGCTGGGCAAACTGGCTCACGGGCATGTCCTGCAAAGATGCGGCGTCTACTGTGGCAATTGCCCCGGTAATGTCTCTTTGTTTCTGTTTGCCATAACTCACCACCACTTCTGCGAGCTGGTTATTGGATGGCTGCAAAGAAAAGTCCAGGCTTAAATCTTTACCGTCCTTAACTGCTACGCCAGTCACTTTCTTTGTCTGAAAAGAGATATAAGTGACCTCCACGGTGTAAGTCCCCGGCTGCAGCGCCAGCACATAATTTCCATTGGAATCACTCTGCGCGCTCTGACCAGTTTCGATGACCCTGACAGTGGCTCCGGGTAATGGGCCTCCTTTGTCGTCCAGGATTCGTCCGGTTAATTTGCCAGGCACCCTGGGTACTGGCTTGGCATCTATGATGATGTAGCCTTCAACAATCCTGTATTCAAGTTTTGTTGATTCCAGAACTTTTTCAAGAATGTCCTTTACCGATGTCTGATCAGCACTAAGCGTGATTTTTTTATCAATGCGGGACATAAGTTTCTCCGGCAGTACGAAACTTAACCCGCTTTTTGACTGAATGCTCATCAGGCTTTCTTTAACGCTCTTCTTATTAAGCGTGATGGATATAACCTTGCTGAGATCCTGGCTATGAACATTCCCTGCCAGAAGCACACCAATGAAGGTAAATTGTGCGATTAAAAGCATACATGAACACCTCATAATAAACTTAATTGTAGGATGTAATCCTTTTTGCATAAATTTGAATATTAATGGTTTGCCCGGTTTTAACCGGAATTATTGTTGATTTTTTTAGTCATCTCCCGCGTTGTCGTCGAAAAGCATGCGGTGAATGACGTTAAGAATTGCTTCCCTAACCTCCAGGATAGGGAGGCTTTTTTGTATCTAGCCCATTGGTGTCCCTTTCTTATATTAAATTTTAACGAATCATAATTTCCCCGTTTCTCATCGTATATTTAAAATGTCCGGCAGATGCCAGCACATTAAGTATTTTATCTATAGATACGCTCGCGTCAAGTGTAAGCGTCATTCTTTCCTTTGCTTTGCTGGTTCTTTTAAATGTGATCTTCACATTGTACCAACGCCGAAGCACTTCGGCGATCTCCTGAATGGATTTGTCATTGAAGGTCAGCCTGGATGCTTTCAGGTCCCGGACTTCTTCCGGATCCATCTTGCCATTTTCAATTCTGCCGTGGTCCAGCAAAACCGTTTCTCCGGGCATTAAAATTGCCAGTGATTTTTGATGTTTTCCATCAATCTGGTCCACGCGCACTTTCCCGGTTGCGACCTGAACCATGAGCGGCCGGCCGTTAAAGGCTTCTATTTTGAATGAAGTGCCGAGTACTTTGGTCTGCACATTGCCGGTATGCACCATAAATGGTCTTTTCGGATTTTTGGTTACTTCAAAAAAAGCTTCTCCCGACAGAAAAATTTCCCGGCTCTCTGAAGAAAACCTCTCAGGATACCTTAACTTGCTGTCTGCACCGAGATAAACGACACTGCTGTCAGACAATAAGATCATTGACCGTTGGCCCCGTGGGTTAATCCGCTCAACGAATGCTGGTGATTCTTTACTGGCAGTACGAAAATGACTGATCGTATAAGTGGCCAGTCCTGCAAGGACCACTGCAATCCAGACTGCAGCGCTTCGCATGCTGAAAAATTTCTTCTGAATTGCCTCTTTAGCCTCTGCAGGCTTGTTTCCGATCTTTTCCTGAATGGTTCTTTTCCAGTCCCGATGGTTTGGAGGTAAGGGACCATCCTGCCTGAATAGCTCCAGGTCATGGCTTGCCCGCTCAGACAATATCTCGTCCAGCAAAGCTTCAGATTCCGGTTTTCTTAAGAAAAGGCGCACTAGCTCCTCCTCCTCCGGAGAACACCTGCACATAAAAAAATTTTCTATTAACTCCCGGTCTGGTTGTCCTGACATGTTCCTCTTCGGGCTGAATAGGGCCCACTATAGTAGAAGGGACAAAAAAACAGGCAAGGGGCTATTCAAATTGAA
>NZ_DATHGC010000224.1:0-6340 GCF_035317785.1 Pedobacter sp.
CCGGTGCCCTTTTTGCTTCACCGCACCGTAGTTGCATACCGGCTTACATTTAACCCGCACCCTCGGATTGCCTTCCAGCGGCTCAATTTTCCGGATCAGCATCAGCGGCTTAAAGTACCTTTCATGATGATAAAAGCGTGGCGCAAGATCTGTAATGCGGTACTTCCCTTCCGGATTGGACACCTCAGTCACCATAATATTGGTGTTCTCCAGATAATACTGACGTGAAGTAAATTCGCCATGCGGACGAATGGAAAACTCACCACCATTATCATCGTCCAGTAATCCCCCGAAAACAAAACTGCTGTCAAATCGTGGCCAGCAAAGCCAATCGATATTTGTGTTCTTATTTACATGTGCAATGTATGCACAGTTTCCTATTATACCTGTTTGGTAGGTATGTCGTTCTGTCATATGGTATTTCAATTGATACCTAGTTACAACACCCTTGGCTGTCCTTTTGTTCTGATTTTGTCCGCTGGTTTTCAGCGCAATATTTATTGTAAGCCATTATTTTGCGGTCTCCTTTGTAATGAAGCACGATATTTGTAAATTAGAACATGGCAAAAAATAAAACTTTTGAAACGACAGCAAATGTCACCGATTTCATCAATACCGTAGAAGACGAAACAAAACGGATTGATTGCCTGAGGGTTGCAGAACTCATGACTGAGGTGACCGGTCTGGAAGCAAAAATGTGGGGGCCGGCTATAATAGGCTTTGGAAGTTACCATTATAAATACGAGAGCGGGCACGAAGGTGATGCACCCCTGCTCGGCTTCTCGCCGAGAAAAAATGCCATTACTTTGTATTTGGAATCCAAATTCCCCCACAGAGAAGAACTGCTTAGTGATTTTGGAAAACATAAAATCGGCGGCGGATGTATCTATGTCAAAAAACTTAAAGACATCAACATGGAAGTCTTTAAAAAAATGATCGAAGCTTCTATAACCTATTCCAGGGAAAAAAGGATTTCCAATGCCACAAACTGACCCTGCTGCCGTCCCTTACCACCAGTATCTGCAGGGCGGAGGCGAAATGGGAGAACTTACGCGCCGGTTCGACTGGTCTGCAACAGTTTTAGGCAATCCTGACCAATGGCCGCAAAGCCTGCTGACAACGATCAGCATTTTACTCAATTCCAGGTTTCCCATGTTCCTGTGGTGGGGCACCGAGCTGATCCAGTTCTACAATGACGCCTACCGGCCCAGCCTTGGCAATGATGGAAAACATCCCCTGGCACTAGGACAAAAAGGCGAAGCATGCTGGCCCGAAATATGGCCGGTCATCAAACCATTGATAGACCAGGTAATGGCAGGCGGCGAATCGACCTGGAGCGAAGACCAGCTCATTCCAATCTACCGCAATGGTCAGCTCGAAGATGTATACTGGACCTTCAGCTACAGCAGGGTAAACGATGAAAGCGGAAAACCGGGTGGTGTACTGGTGATCTGCAATGAGACCACCAATAAGATCAAAACACTGGAGACCATACAGGAATCGCAAAGATTAGTGGCCATTGCAAAAGCGGAGGCTGAGCGTCAATATGACCGGTTGAAACGCTTTTTTATGGAGGCTCCGGCAGGAATCTGCATCCTCAGCGGGCCGGACATGGTATTTGAAATGATCAATCCCTCTTACCAGGAGCTTTTTCCGGGACGCGAACTCCTCTGCAAGCCGCTCATGGACGCACTCCCTGAACTGGAAGGACAGCGCATTTGGGGACTTCTGCAGGATGTTTATAACAATGACAAAACCTTTGAAGGCAATGCACTTTACGTTCCCCTGGCCCGTCACGCCAACGGCCCTGTAGAAGACCGTTATTTCAATTTTATTTATCAGACCAGGCACAGCATAAACAATGAGGTAGATGGTATACTGGTTTTTGTTTTTGAGGTGACAGACATTATACTCACCAAATATGACCTGGAAAAAGCCCAGGATACCCTGCAATCAGCACTCCTGGCCGCAGAACTCGGCACCTTCGACCTGGACCTGGAAAACAGGAAGATGGACTGGAATGCCCGCTGCCGTGCGCTTTTCGGAATCACACACCACGATACCGTAACCTATGAAAAAGACTTTATAGGCGGTCTGCATCCCGATGACCGGGACCGCATCCGCGAAGCGATAGACCATACCCTCAACAGAGCTGTAAGCAATGGCGACTACGATGTGGAATACCGTACCATAGGTGTAGAAGATGAGAAAATACGCTGGGTACGTGCCAAAGGTAAAGCTTACTTTGACGGAAATGACAAGGCAGTGAGACTGGTTGGCGCAGTTCTGGACATCACCGAGCAAAAATCAGATGAGCTGCGCAAGAATGATTTCATTGGGATGGTTTCTCATGAACTCAAAACCCCTCTGACCTCCATTAATGCTTACGTCCAGCTCCTGATGAAAAAAGCAATGAAACTTGAGGATGATTTCATGGGCAATGCTTTGGATAAAGTAAACCAGCAGATCAAAAGGATGACTGCTATGATCAATGGATTTTTAAACCTATCCAGACTGGAAGCCGGAAAGATCCACCTGGACAAGCAGTATTTTGACATAGAGCAATTGGTCAGGACCATCATTGAAGAAACACAAATCACCACGACAAGCCATCACATCGAATTTTCGTCCTGCAAACCCATTGTGATCCATGCCGATCAGAATAAGATCGGCGCTGTGGTCTCCAACCTGCTGAGCAATGCCATCAAATACTCCCCTAAAGGGAAAAACATTACCATTACTTGTGAACTGCAGGAAGATCAGGTGAGGTTTAGCATTAAAGACGAAGGCATGGGCATCAAATCCCAGGATATGGACAAGCTTTTCAATCGTTTTTACCGTATCGAAACCAAACACACAGAACACATATCCGGCTTTGGCATAGGCCTGTATCTCAGCGCCGAGATTGTACAGCACCACAATGGCAGGCTCTGGGTAGAAAGCCAGAGCGGTATCGGTTCCACATTTTACTTTACCTTACCGCTCAGCGAACCTTACCAACCGATACCATAATCCTCACCGTGATTGCTCGAGCCGCCCCAAAGACTGCCGTGCTTCCAGTCAAAGTAAATTGCATTGATGGGCCCGCTGGTCCTGTCGTCAAAGCTGAGCGTATAACCCATTTTCTTCAGGTCGCTGCGCACTGTCTCAGGAGTACTGTCGTGCAATAAGATCTGCCCGGGTTTAGGCTCACGGTCAGTCAGTTTTGTACCGCCCAGCGATAGCCAAAGCTGGTTGGTATTGATATTTGCCGCTTCCGATGCCTGCTGCACATTCATCCCGAATTCCGCCACATTGAGAAAGAACTGCAATAGGTTCTGGTCCTGCGTATCGCCGCCCTGCACAGCCGAAGCCAGGAAAGGTTTACCGTCTTTCATAGCAAGAGATGGCGACAAAGTAACTCTCGGCCGTTTGCCCGGCGCGACCACATTAAAAGGATTTAAAGCAGAATCCAGCACAAAGCTCTGCATCCGCTGGCTCATCCCAATCCCTGTTTTGCCCGCAATACAGGCAGGAAGCCAGCCGCCGCTTGGCGTGATGGAAACCACCCAGCCCTCTTTGTCTGCCGCCTCCACAGAAGTAGTCCCCCTCCACATCCTGTCCTGGTACAGCTCAGGAGTACTATTGTTGCCCATATCATGCTTAGGCGCAAAATTCCTTTTTGAAGTATCCAGTTCGTAGCCCCTTTGTTTCAATAAATCCAGGTATGGATTTGTTTTCCCCTCAAAAGGATACGGATTGCCGGGACCAATGTTCGCATCGTTCTTTGCATACTGGATCAGTCCCGCCCTTTGCTTTGCATACTCCTTGCTCAGCAGACCTTTTATAGGTTCAGCAGGCGGCAAATAAGAGTCGCCATAATAAAAATCACGGTCAGCGAAAGCCAGGTTCATGGCCTGGTACAGCGTATGGATGTATTTTGTACTGTTATAGCCCATAGCCTTCAGGTCAAAGTTCTCCAGGATATTCAACGCCTGCAGCATTACAGGCCCTTGTGTCCACTGCTGCAGCTTATAAACCTCAATACCCTTATAATTGACCATCAGCGGCTCTTCCTCCACAGGCTTCCATTTGGCCAGGTCCTGCATCGTGATCAGGCCGCCCTGCTCCTGACATCCCCTGACGAATTCCCGGGCAATGTCCCCTTTATAAAACCGGTCGTAGGCCGCCATCATGGCATCCTTACGGTTTTTCCCCAGCTTCAGGGCATTCCGTTCCGCTTCCACCAGCTTACGCAGTGTTTCCAGCAAGTCTTTTTGCACAAAGATCTCCCCGGCCTCAGGTGCCTCACGCTGTGAAACAGCAGTTTTTTTACTCCCTTCAACTGTTACGGGCGAATGCGGAAGAAAAACTTTCCTGCTGTACGGCCATTCTTTGATCATCGGCTTATAGCGCTCTATGATATTGGCCGCCTGAGTCTCTATAGGATATCCGGTCGCCATCTGCATGGCCGGTTCCAAAACCTGCTCCAGGCTCAAGGTCCCATAATTGGCCAGCATATAGATCAGCCCGCCAGGCGTACCCGGCGTAGTGGCCGCAAGCGGACCATATTCAGGCGGAAAATTATACCCTTTATTTTTGAAGAATTCCGGTGTCGCACCTGTCGGCGCAAAGCCCATAGCATTGATCGCAATGACTTTCTTCGTCTTTGGATTGTAGATGAGCACCTGCGTCTCCCCGCCCCAGCTTAGCGTGTCCCACATCGTACAGGCAGCAGCCAGCATCGCGCAGGCAGCATCTACCGCATTCCCCTTTTTCTGGAAGATCATAGCTCCGGCCGTAGCAGCCAAAGGCTTGCCCGTAATGGCCATCCAGTTGCTCCCATGCAATACAGGTTTTTGTGTCTGTTGCGCAGATAACGGCAATACAAAACACCCAAAAAGAATCAAGGCAAAAAGTCGTTTCATAAAATGAATTTAGAAGCAACTAATTTAGTTAAATAAATTCTTAGTTAAATAAGTTCGAGTTTTACACTGATCTCCAATAACGTGGGCAGGTTAAAGCGATACGTTCCGCTAAGCCATTCCTTAACCACGGCAACATCCCGTCCCATCATAGAAGCAAACTCAGATTTGCTCATATGGCGTTCCCTAAGCACATTTTTTATGGCCTCAGCCATGTGTATTGATTTTCTTAATTCCGTCATCACGTTCGGGTATTATTTTCTCCATCGAAACATCTAAACGCTCCAATTTTATTCAGGTTGATTGCATAAGGTATTGCACCTTTTGTACCAAACCGGGATAACCGCGGTTATCGTCCTTTAATTAGGCTACAAAGCCTAACGGGCATATTTCCACAATTGACAACTGGGGAATTATTGCCAAATTGTGTGGAATTTAAAGGGCTTTATGTAGATAAAAACTCGCTTTTTTCATACCTTGTGATACAGCACTCCTTAACTTAAACCACGAATCAAGACATCCCGATGAAAATATTTCAGAAAGCATTGACGCTAAGAGAAAGAAGAAGAGGCTTTCATTTAATAACAGATGAAGTCAGGCGGGCAATACCCGAAATTGGAGAACTTCAAACCGGTATCTGCCAGGTTTTCATCCAGCATACCTCTGCTTCCCTGACCATCAATGAAAACGCAGACCCAACAGTACGAACAGATTTTGAAATGTATTTCAATAAGACAGTCAAAGAGAACGACCCGGATTACGAACACGATTATGAAGGCGCAGATGACATGCCAGCGCATTTAAAGGCTTCCTTGCTGGGCTGTTCGGTCACAATCCCCATCAATCATGGCCGGCTGGCCCTGGGGATGTGGCAGGGCATTTACCTCTGCGAGCACCGCAACCGCGGTGGAGAAAGAGATCTGATGATCACCGCCTGGGGCAGTTAAACTTCAGGGATACCAAAAAAAGAACATTATGAAGGCAAACATCACACGTAAGCAATTCATCAGGAGCTCAGCCATCGCAGCAGCAGCCATACCGCTTGGAACAATCGGATTAAACGCATCTGAAATGTCAGAAACAGGCGGACTACCCGGCACCAATGAACTGACCGGTGCCGCAGATAAGATCAGCATCAGCATATTTTCCAAACACCTCCATTGGCTCAATTATAAAGATATGGCCACCCTCGCTGCGCAATTGGGATATGACGGTGTCGATCTCACCGTAAGAAAAGATGGCCATGTACAGCCCGAAAGCGTAACCACCGACCTGCCCAAAGCAATAGATGCCATCAGAAATGCCGGGCTGCAGGTCTACACCATCACCACCGACATTAAAACTGCAGACGAACCACATACAGCAGTTATTTTGAAAACCGCTGCCTCACTCGGCATCAAAAACTACCGGATGGGCTGGTACGGCTATACCGGAAA
>NZ_DATHGC010000225.1:0-39322 GCF_035317785.1 Pedobacter sp.
GGGCTATTCAAATTGAAAATAAATTTCAAGAAGATTAGTGAAACAGGATGAACAGGCCGATAATGGCAGGTAAAGCAGTTTTTGTATAATCTTCAAACTGCTCCCTAAAGTGACTCAGCGCAGATTTAATGTGGTTCTTAACTGTATTTATGGAGATGTTCAGATCGGCGGCAATTTCTGCATGGCTCAGGTCATTTTCACGGCTCATCTGAAATACCTTTTTGCGCTGCGGGCTTAAACGGTCAAGATGCATATGGTATTTTATTTCCAGTTCCCTGGCATTGAGCTGTCCGTCTGCTGGCGCTGAGGTATGAGTTATACTATTTTCTATCGCTTCTATCGGCGTAAGGGCAATTGCTTTTTTGCGGATCGCTTTTATGGTAGCGTTCTTTGCTGCCCTGAAAATATAGGAATGCACCTCACCTTGTATCTTTAGGGTATGTCTTTTATCCCAGATCCAGAACATAAGGTCCATCATAGCTTCTTCAGCAAAACATTCATCTTGCACATAACTAAGCGCATAGCGATATATTTTACCTGAATAACGATCAAATAAAATATTGAAAGCTTTCAGGTCATCATTCGCACAGTATTCCAGAAGTTCCTTATCCGTCAGTAAAAGATATTCCATAAAAATGGATTCATATATTTTACGGCAAACTTAGAAAGCCCGCTTCATGCCTGGGTTAATTGCACGTTAAGTGTTTATTAAGAATGCTCCCGGTTGATCACCGGGAGCATTTTGCTATTTACTTTTTTCCGCGACTTTCAGCCACTTGTTTAAAGTATTATTTGGTGCTTCAAGAACGACCTTGTAAAACGACGACGGATACTGCTTCACATCAGCAAGAAAATGTTCCTGGCTCAGGTCGGTTTCTCCCAGAAGATGATACTCATCCGCTGCTCCGGTTTTAAAGTTATTTGTCGTTGCTATCCAAATCTTGACCTTACCTGTTTTTTGCAAAGCCTGCCAGCTGATGTCGATCCGGTTCTGGGTGTAAATTGTTTTGAGCGCCGTAACAGACACCTGCCCGATGAAAGGAACCCCATCTATTTCTCTGTAGATATCATCAGTCAGCTTTACATCTAAATAGTTTGCAATCGAAGGCATAATGTCTACAATACCCAGATCAAAATATTGACCATAAATATTCAGGTCTTTATAATTGCTGACCATCCAGGTTGATCTTTGTCTGTCAGACTGCCCGCCATGTCCACGTCCGCTCTTCTCATCACGGCCATGATCTGTTGTGATCACGATCAGCCAGTCTTCTTTGAAGTTTTTCTGACGGTAGTTTATCGCATCCCATATTTTACCAACTTGTTTATCGAGCATACTTATCGCTTTATAAAACTCGGGGCTGTCGCCATGTGCATGGCCCATATCATCTGTATATTCCAGGTACACCCAGGATAGATCAGGGGCTTTGTCATGAATGTTAACTGAGGCATCGGCAGCTACCTGCTCATCGATCTGGTGCATGTAGTCCGCCTTTTTATCGTGTTTGAAACGAACGGTGTCGAGCTCGTAGCCATCAAAAAAATAATCCACTTTCAGATTTCCGGCGGCTGGCAGATTATGTCCCAAAAGTTTGGTGCGGTTATCTGTCCAGCTGGAGAAAATCGCAGTTTTTTTACCAGGATACTGGGCCTTAAAAATCCTGAATATATTCTGATACTTATAGTTCGGCTCTTTGATGTCATTATCGGGAACGTTGTGTTTGTTTACCCAGGTTCCGGTCAGCAGGCTATTGTAACCTACCGCTGATATGGTGGGTGTCTCGTTATAAGTACCCTTGTCACCGCCAACGTGCATGCGTGTATATGATCCGGCCTGTACTATCTTTTTGAAATTGGGTAGGTCCTGGTTTTCCAATACATCGGCAGGAATGCCATCTGCAATGATGTAAACTACTTTATGCTGTCTTTGCTGTGCATTTACTGCCATTGACAGTAAAAGACAGGCTATAAAAATAAATGGAGTCTTCATTTTTGTTAATAATTGTGAGGGAAGTATTCATTTTCGACTGTTCCGTCTTCGTACAGTTTGAGCATGGCATATCCGGGAGGGGTTTCCAGGTAATAACCAGGGCCCGCTGATTCTGCATCGCCTTTGCCCCACCAGAAACCGCTCATTGCACCGTTGCAACAGTATAAAACACCATTGTACTCGGTATGGTCTGACAGGTGGTTGTGGCCGCTCAAACAAACCCTCACCTTGTCTTTATGTTTGTAAAACAGGTCTTTCAGCTTTTTGCAGTCTGAGTATCCGCCGCCTACCAGGACCTGTGTGGTGCCAAGGATCGGGTAATGCGACATCAGCAGCACCGGTTCATTTGCGGGTATTTTCCCGAGCTCAGCTTCCAGCCAGTCATATTGCTCCTGGTCCAGTGAGATCTTACTGTTGTTGCCGTCGAGGATGATAAAGTGCCAGTTCTTTTTGGTAAAATGGTAATACCTGTGCGGGATTTTCAAACGTTTTACCACGTATTCCTTACCGTACATTTCATGGTCTTTTGAAGGTGCTTTCCACCATGGGTCATGGTTTCCGATACAGCTGTGTATTTCGTATTTGTCTAATTGTTTCAGGCATTCGTCCCAGATGCTCCATTGCTGGATTACCTGGTCGTAGACGACGTTATCATAGGATGCATCATTGATAGAATCACCTCCGTTCAGAAAAAAATCGGGTTTGTGACTGGATACAATATGCTTTAAACAATTTTTAAATCGTTCCGGCGCATTTTCACCTGCTTTTATGTGTACGTCAGTAATGTGTGCTACTCTAAGCGCCAACTTCTTCTTTTTATCGTCCTGTGTTTCAGGAGCAGCGGCCAGGGCGGGTAAACCGCCTGACATTACTGCTCCTGTTGCTAATCCGATTGCCTTTATTAAAAATCTTCTTTTGATCGTTGTCTTTTCCATAGAAATCAAACTGCTTATATTACCAGCCAAATATTTGTGTCAGTTTCGGGTTCAGGAGCACCTGTTGCTGTGGTACCGGACGATAATAGTATTTCGGCTCTTCAAACTGACGGGTTATTGCCTCCGTTACTATATTACCACCTGTTGCACCGGTTTTCAGGAATACGGTAGCGTCTGTCCCTATGGCACCTGTGCGGTAGTAGTTTAACACTACACCTAACGAGTTTTTTTCTTTCTGATTTTCAGCAGGTATAGTCAAACTACGATCTATCAGAATGATGTCATCCACACCGTCACCGGTCATGTCGTATTTACCCAAACCAGGAAAATGCATACCTTCCGGGCTTTTTGTTAACAGTTTACCTGCTTTCCAGCGCATCAGGTCATCATATCTGGAGTTTTCAAATGCAAATTCTACCCTGCGTTCGCGTCTGATCTCCAGGATCACGCCTTTATTGGATTCAATGTTGGGAAACTGCTGCTGCATTAAAGGATCAGGGTTTCCATTGGCCTGGCCAAGGTTTAGGTCAGGCATTTCAACCCTTCTTCTGATCAGGTTTAATGATACGTCCAGCTGATCCTGGGTCAGTGTACCCAATTCAGCCAGAGCTTCCGCATAGTTGAGCAATACTTCCGCATAACGGTATACCGGAAAATCAGCTCCGTTTAATACATTGTTATCTGTACTGTTTACATAACCCTTTAACTGGTGATAACCGGTAAAATTCTTGTTTAAGCGCTGAATATAGGTAACTGGACCATTACCTGAAGCGATAACCCATCCGGGATAGGCAATAGTCTGCGCCAGTCTCGGGTCCCGGTTCTTAAACTCTTCAACAAAAACCTTCTTGTCGTAATCAGGCAAACTGGTGAAACGTGTGCCGTCCTTCATCAGGTAAGACTGGATCAGGTCTTTTGCCGGTGCCTGTTCATAATCTCCAAATACTACCCCGTTGACATTCTGTCCTTTGCCTTTGCTCAGGTCAAAGATATTGGCAAGGATCACTTCCGGATTTCCGGTCAGGTCCTGACTGGAAAACAGCTCGGAATAGGCCGCTCCAGGTCCATTCTTTGTATTTATTGAAAACTTTTTCGAAGCCATCACTTCCTCAGCTATTTTTGCCGCTGTCTGTAAGAATCCGTTTGCTGTAGCTTTCAAATTCAATTCGTCGTGATATTTTCTAAAGGTTCCCTCATACAGTGCTGTACGGGAATATAAAACAGCTACTGCCCATTTACCTGGAGTTCCGGCCGGTACACTTTCCTTTACGTTTTTATAGGCAAAGTCGAGATCGGCCATTACACTGTCCATCACCAGACTTCGTGGATCACGTGGTTTATACAGATCGGCATCACCAGGATTTAAAGTGCCTGAATACCATGGCACATCTGAAAAGCGCTTTACTTTGTCGAGGTAAAATTCAGCACGGTAGTACCTCGCCAGTCCTACATAGTGGGCTTTAACGGTACCGGTAACTTGTGCTTTATTGTAATTTTCCAGGAAATAATTGATATCTCTCAGCCTGCTCCAACTCCATCCGGTAGTGATGTTTTGTGCACTGGCGTTGCCGGCCATAATATTCTTTACTTCAACAGCAGCTGTGGTAGCAACATTGTCGCTGCTCTGGTCATTCAGATAGCTGCCACGATCTGGCTGAGACAGTAGCCCATTTACATATAAGGAAAGGTCTTCTTCTGTTTTGAAGAACAGGTTTGGTGAAATAGTGGTTTGCGGGAAGCGATCAAGATCGCCCTTTTTGCATGCACCCAGTGCAATTGCAATTCCAATAAATAAGATATATAGATTCTTTTTCATGACTAGTTTTTTAATGATTCTTTAACTTCTGTTTGTTAAAAATCTAAGTTGACACCAAATGCATACCTTCTCTGGAACGGATAGGCCCAGGCGCTTGAGCCCTGGTTAACGGCTTCCGGATCTACAAATTTTTTGATCGTTGAGAATTCATAAAGGTTTTCTCCGGTAGCAAATACGCGCAGGCGGCTTACACCAAACTTATTCGTGAATTTAGCAGGCAGAGTATAACCCAATGAGATGTTCTTGATCCGTAGGTAAGCCCCGTTTAACAAATATTTTGTCTGCGGGATATCCAGTCCGGCTCCATAGTTGGCATCTGCCAGCCAGGACTGCAATACCGGGTATTGAGAATTGGTATTGGCATCGGCAAGTCCGGCTTTGATGTAAGAAGCAGAATGTTTTGCCCTTTGTTCAGGTGAATCTCCGGTTGCCCTGTAATAGTTCAGGTTCCATGGGTATACGTTGGCATAGGGCTGCTGATATGGCCCCCAGAATAAATAATGATGCGGATAAAAATCTCTTTTTAGAACTCCTTGCAAGAACACAGAGAGGTCAAATCCGCCCCAATCCATATTAAGATTTGCACCAACAATATAACGGTCTGTACTATTTCCTATGATCCTTAGATCTTTTGGGTCTTTGGCACTCAATCCGGTTTCGATCTTATGATTACCATCCAGATCCTTATATTTCGGCCAGCCCTGGATTACTTCCAATGCCCCCCATGGTACAATAGCTGATTCATCTAAAGCATCAATCTCCGCCTGGTTCTGGAAAAGACCATCGTTTGCCAGCCCCCAGATCTCGCCTAATTCCTGTCCTACACGGTATAAGATTCTCCCGTCTACATCTTTAAATAATTCTTGATCATTCTGGAATTTCGTAATCCTGGAACGTGAATCAGACAGCATCAATTTGGTTTCAAATTTGAATGGCTTTGATGCGATATCGAAACGGTCTCTGTAAGAAACAGAAATTTCCCAGCCTTTGGTTCTCAGATCGGCGGCGTTTTGGTTAGGAACAGCGGTACCCAATACACCCGGCAATACCTGACCTGCGGTAAGCATTCCTTTGGTGTCACGAATAAAATAATCGAATGTGATGTTAAATTTATCTTTAAGGAAACCAATATCAGTACCCATATTTAAAGTGGATACACGTTCCCAGGTATAAGTATTTGGATCTACTTCCAACCTCGGTGCACCGGTGATTACCTGATTCTGGCCATTACCCCCTATCAGGTAGCCGGAAACGCCGGTAGGTAAAGCTTGCAGGTAACCAAAATCTCTCAGGTAAGCATTATTTGAAGGGTTCTGATTGCCCAGATCTCCATAAGAAGTCCGCAGTTTAAAAGTGGACAATACCGGAGCTAGTGGCTTAAAAAATTCTTCAGCACTGGCTATCCAGGCTGCTGATGCAGATGGGAAAAATCCCCAGCGTCTTTCTGTAGGAAAACGGGAGGAACCGTCATAACGACCTGTTCCTTCCAGTATATAGCGGTCTTTATAAGTATAGTTTAGCCTGCCGAATGCACTTGTGGTTGCATAAGCTTCATAATCAGCATTAGCAGACGCAATACCGCTGGTTAGGCCCAGATAAGGTAATGAGGAGGAGATTAACACATCTCTAGAAGCATTTACAGTTGAATAACGGTAATTTTCACTGTTGTAACCCACCATGGCACTCATGTAATGATCACCGATGGTTTTTTTGTAAGTAGTGTATACGTTGAAGGCATTGTTGTACAGATAGCCGTTGTTTTCAGTGACAGAGCCATTTCCGCCCTCTTCCCTGATGTCATTTGGTCCGTAGCCGATCTTATATTTCTTGGAATCAGCATGGGTTTTCCAAAGTTCCCTTTTGAAAGATGCATCACCATTCACTTGCAGATCTCCCTTTAAAAACAAGGCTGTAGCTCCTGTAATGTTCTGAAAGCCAAACATTGTCTGCAACCTGTTTCCTCCGTCTACTAAGTCAGCGGCCAGTCTTCCTGCAGCAGTATTGGCCCAGGTGCCATCGGGGTTTTTGGCCACATCTGTAGGCATCAGGTAATAAAGATCTGTGATACTAGAGTTGGGCAATGCACGTTTGGTCTCATAAATATTCAGGTTATTATCTATTTTAAGCCAGGAAATTGGTGAAAATCCTGTCTTTGCTCTCAGACCATACCGGTCCCAATAATCATCTGTCAGTTTATTGAGCCCGTTATCTTTTGAATAATCCGCAGAAAGATAATAGGTCAGCGGTTTGTTGTTTACAGTAGCGCCGCCTGAAAAGGTAAGCGTATGGCTTTTCGATAAACTTTGTTTGTTGAAAAAGTAACCATACCAATCGTTGCTCCCCATGTATATCCATGGTCGGGTCGGATCAGTTATGTCAATACGGGTATCTTCGATAGAAGGGTTATCGGAACGTTCCCTTGCCCATTTATAATGGTCGTCATCATAGTTGACATAATCCCATGGAGTATTGTCGGTAGCGGTTTCGAGTACCCTTGAAAAGATATAAGGGTCTGTAACCGGTTTGGGCAGCAATGTAGGTTTACCCCATGAGGTAAAGGTATTGTAGCTGATCACATTACGGCCTTCGGTTCCCTGCTTGGTGGTGATCAGGATCACACCAAAAGCAGCCCTTGCTCCATAAATCGCTGCAGAAGCAGCATCCTTCAGCACAGTATAGGAAGTGATGTCAGAAGGAGTCAGCCTGAGCATGTCGTCATTGCTGGTCGCAGGGATTCCATCAATAACGATCAGTGGTGCTCCACCGTTGATGGAAGTAAAGCCCCTGATATTGACATTAGGTACGCTCCCGGGTGCGCCACCTGCGTAAGTGATGTTAAGGCCCGGGCTTAGTCCCTGCAGACCCTGCAATACGTTATTTACCGGTCTTGATTCCAGCGCCTTTCCTGAGATCTGATCTATCGCTCCCGCGATATTGATCTTTTTCTTGGTACCAAAACCGACTACCACAACCTCGTCGAGTTTACCATAATCAGAGGTCAGGGTTACATTCAATTGTGTTCTTCCGTTTAAAACAATTTCCTGCTGTTTATAGCCGATATAGCTGAAGACCAATACGGCATTGGGTGTTAAATTGCTAATGGTGTAAGCACCATTAACATTTGTTGCGGTCCGTACGTTGGTTCCTTTCACGCCAATGTTTACAGCGGGGACAGGCCCGTTAGTTTCTGCATCCAGCACAATACCTTTTACAGTGATGTCCTGCGCAGAACCCCTTGCGTAAATAAGCAGGAGACAGAGCGTCCAAAG
This sequence comes from Pedobacter sp., assembly GCF_035317785.1. Taxonomy (GTDB): domain Bacteria; phylum Bacteroidota; class Bacteroidia; order Sphingobacteriales; family Sphingobacteriaceae; genus Pedobacter. Next base: position 8,011 of record NZ_DATHGC010000225.1, read on the forward strand.
TATGGACCTGCATTTTTTGTCTCCGGGAATAAAACAGAGTAATTTTTTTTTCATCGTGGGTTGGAGTAGTTAGTTTGTTTGGTTAGACAATTAGTTTATACCGCTGCTAAGTTCCATATACAATGTTAACAGCACGTTAGAACTAAATTAATAAATTAATTGAACATACATTCAATCTATTAAAATAATTTTTCGTAATCACATTACTTTTGATTAGTTTTCCACTTTGATAATTATTAACAAATGGGTAGAAAAAGTCTAAAAGGAACAAGACAACTTGAAATCATTAAAATATTTTATAAAGTGGCTAAAAAAGAAGGCTACGAAAATACTTCTATTGCCAAAATCGCTAAGGTGATGGACATCAACCCCAGTCTCATTATTCATTATTTTGAGACCAAGGAAGACCTCACTTACGGGCTGATCGATTATATCCTGGAAAGATACCTGCTGATCTATACCATAAACCATAAGGACGGGGTAACCTTGTCAGACCTGCAGCGCACCATTGAGATGCTTTTTTCGAAGAAATGGAATCTGCTTTTTGATGATGGCTTGTTTTACACATTTTACGCACTGGCCTTCAGGGAAAAAAGGATTAAGGAAAAGTATAAAACAATTTTAGATTCATTGAGGTTGGCCCTTGCGAGTTTGATCGAGCAATGCAATGAAAAAAAACTGATCGATATCAAAGATCCGCAAACTACAGCAGATCTCATTTTTGTACTGGTAGACGGAGCTTATTTCTACCTTTCACTGGAAAGTGACAATAAAGCGTATACGGAAAGACTTGATTACTATAAAAACAAGGCATTTCAGATTTTAGGGATAGATCCTTTAGTCCTTACTGACCTTGTTCCGGTTTCTTAAGTGACGGCCAAGCGCATAAACACCGATAAACATCCACAGCAGGTTTGCGGCGGCGTTTGGAAGATCACGTGTCTCGAGGGCAGTTGCCACCAGGCACAGGCCACCGATAATGTTCAGCAGTTGGAAGCTCAGTGATTCTGCTTTGATCACTTTCATACTCAGCAGTAAGTAGCCAAGGGTACACAAAATCACTCCGAGCCAGCCTATGGTGTTAATTAGAATGCTAAACATACAATCTCTTTTTTGAGGTAAAACTACAGCTTTAATTTCAGAACAATAAAAAAGGGTATACTCAAATGAGTATACCCTTTACAACATCTGGTATTTCTTATTTCAAAGTGACATCGACCAGGATCGGAAAATGGTCAGATACAAACTTGCCATGATATGTATCCGTAAGGATGCCCCATCTGCTAGCGGTGAATCCTTTGGTTACAAATACATGGTCAATGATCTCATAACCATCTACACTTTTTCCCCATGCATTAAATGAAGAATTGTTTGCATAAGGTTGTTTTACCTGGGTATAGGTGTCTGTTAGGAACCCTGAATTTGCAAGTGTCAGATACCATTCGCTTTTTTGTCCGCCGTTCAGGTCTCCAGTAAATATTGCGGGAGCACCTTTTGCAATCTCTTTGATCTTTTTAACGATCAGTTTACCGCTTTCTATACGGGCGATTTTTCCCTGGTGATCAAAATGCGCATTGAAGTAATAGAACTTTTTACCGCTTTTAATGTCCTGAAGCTGTACCCAGCTGCAGATGCGGTTGCAGCAGGTTGCATCCCAGCCCAGACCTGGTTTATCAGGTGTTTCTGACAGCCAGAAATCGCCTTTGTCCAATAGTTTGAACTTGTCTTTACGATAAAATACGGTCGAATGCTCTCCGCCTTCTTTACCGTCATCACGGCCTTTGCCATAATGGTCAAATTCCGGCAGGTATTTCTGCAGGGTGTCTATCTGGTTTTTTAGCGCTTCCTGTACACCGAAAACCTCGAACTGGTGAAAACGCAGCAGGTTGGCAGATACGGGTCCGCGCTGCTCCCACCTGTTGCCGGCATCGCCTGCGTTGTCATAACGCACATTGAATGAGCCAACTGTAAATTTCTGGGCTGAAGCACTGATGCTCATTGCTGCCAAAGTCAGAGAAAGAATGATTTGTCTAAGTTTCATTTTAGTTTATTTTCTATTAATAGCACAAGTTAATTATTGCCAGCCAGGATTTTGTCCCAGTGCAGGATTTTTTTGGAAAAGTAACCAGTCAATGTAAATTGAGTATTATCCGGCTATTGTCATATTGAGTAACATCGCCCGGACTCTTACATCCAAGCTGTAATTTTATTTGTTTATAGACTCAATGAAAAGAAAAATTAACCCCATCCCCTTCGTTATTATTGGCCTCCTTCTTTTTGCGTTAAACTGGTTTGTGCTTTCAGGCCTTCATGTTATTAGTCATAATCCGCTCATTACTCCTGTTTTTTGGGGAATGGTCATCCTGACCAGCGCTGCGCTTGTCTTCGCCATTTTCAGGATGCGCGACAATGGCATGGATATTTTATTTAAAATAGCTACTCATGCTTTCCTGGTCTTGTTTGTGGCTGAACTGATCTTTGCTGTATTGTTACTTGCGGGCGACATCTACAGATTGGCAGCCGGAGGCACCAGAAGTGTTTACTGGGTAGAATTTTGCGTTGCCATTTTTACCCTGACCATCCTGGTATTTATCTATGGAATCATCAGGGGTAAATATGCCTACCGTGTGATCAGGCACACACTTTATTATGATGACCTGCCCGAGAATTTTGAAGGTTTTACCATTACCCAGATCTCTGATGTACATTCAGGAAGTTTCCAAAATCCCAAAGCCGTACAAAGAGGTATAGATCTTGTAAAAAAGCAAAACTCAGACCTGTTTGTGTTCACAGGTGACCTGGTCAACAATAAAGCCGAGGAGATCAAGCCCTGGATCGGACATTTCAGCCAGATCAAGGCACCTTATGGCCAGTTTTCCATTCTGGGAAACCACGATTACGGGGATTATGTAAAATGGCCAAATGATGCCGAAAAAAAACAAAACCTGCAGCAGCTGAAACAGTATCATGCAGAGCTCGGTTATCGCCTGCTGCTGGATGAACACGTAGAGATTTTCAAGGATGGACAAAAGATCATCCTCGCCGGGGTGGAAAACTGGGGCATCGGTTTTGGTGAAAGGGGCGATTTGAAAAAGGCAATGACCGGTGTAAACTCTTCGGACTTTAAAATATTGCTTTCACATGATCCTACACATTGGGCTGCTGAAGTGGTCAAATTCCCTTCAAAGATCCACCTTACCTTATCCGGACATACTCATGGCATGCAGTTTGGCATAGAGGCTTTTGGCATCAAATGGAGCCCCGTAAAGTATCGATATGCGCATTGGGCGGGTGTAACCGGACAGGAAGGCGTGTATTTAAATATCAACAGGGGCTTTGGCTTCATTGGCTTTTCTGGCCGTGTCGGGATCTGGCCTGAGGTAACTGTAATAGAACTGAAAAGAACACCTGGATTGAGTTAATTTCTATACTTTTGTACCGCATAAAATAATTGCACCCTGCAGGACCGAATGGAAGAGAGCAAAACACTGAAAAGAATATTTCAAGACAGAAAGAGGACCAATGTTTTAAGAAGTGCCGAACAGGCTACAATTTCTTACCTCGTTAAAAGAGTTCCGGCATTCGTTACTTCAAACAACCTTACTTTTTTAGGCACTGTCGGATCTGTAGTGGTGCTTGCAGGCTTTATCCTTGCCGCATATGTCAGCAGATATTATCTGCTCTTAGGCATAGCCGGACTTGCCATCAACTGGCTTGGCGATTCTCTGGACGGCCGTATTGCCTATTACCGAAATACTCCCCGTAAATGGTACGGATTTTCGCTGGATATCATTATGGACTGGATCAGCACGGTGCTGATCGGGCTGGGTTATATCGTGTATGCCAGAAACCAGTATGAACTGATTGCTTTTGTATTTGTCGTATTGTATGGCTGGGCCATGATCATTTCACAGCTGCGTTACAAGATCACTGATATTTACAGTATTGATTCCGGTTTCGTCGGGCCAACAGAGGTCAGGATTATACTTTCTTTTATTCTTATTCTCGAAGCTTCTTTTGGACATCTGATCGAATATTTTGCTGCAGGAATGTGTGCTATCCTTCTTGTCATCAATTTTATTGATACCAAAAAATTATTGAGAATGGGCGACCTCAGGGACGATGCGGAACGGTCAGAGCGTCAGGCAAGAGAAGCTGCTGAGAAAGGCGCTAACCTTGAAGCTCAACAGGTTAAAGAAACTGCCGATAAAGAATAGTCAATGGGTAAACAGCGATCGGTATATGTTTTTGCAAAGGCGCAGTTTTCTGCATTTGCAGGGGGTATCGTCGATTACCTGGTTATGCTGGGCTGTACCGAACTCCTGCACATTCATTATACCATATCGATTGCCATAGGCGGAGTTGTAGGTGCCGTGTTCAATTTTTCAGTGAACCGGTACTGGACTTTCAATGCCAGCCAGGCCAGCAAGAACCCTGTAGGCGGGCAATTGATCAGGTTTATTTTTGTGGTGGCCGGCAGCATTTGCCTCAAGTCTTCAGGCACCTGGCTTTTTACTACTTATCTGCATATCGATTATAAGATCAGCCGGATCATCGTAGACATCATTGTTTCGCTCGGCTTCAACTATGTATTGCAAACTTACTGGGTATTCAGAAAAAAACCGCCTACCGATATTCCGGTAGTATAAGGTTTTTCTTATCTTTGCACTAGCAATCAACAAAAAACATTCATGTAGGATTCAATTTCTTTTAGGAAAATAGGCAGGCCCGGCATATGAGGTTCCTGTAATTTATTCATTTTAAAAAAGAAATTATGCTTATTCTGCAAGGTGTTACCTACATACATCCCAATAGAGATCTGTTGTTTGCTGATCTGGATCTCATCATCAACAGACATGATAAAATTGCCCTTCTGGGCAATAACGGTACGGGAAAATCTACCCTTTTAAAGATCTTATCCGGAAACTTATATCCTTCAGCGGGTACTGTCAAAGCAGATTCGGAACCGTACTTTGTGCCCCAGCTTTTTGGCCAGTTTAATGAGTATACGATTGCCCGGGCCCTGCAATTGGAAGACAAACTAAAGGCATTAACAGAAATCCTGAATGGTAATGTCAGCGAGAAAAACCTGGCATTACTAGATGACGACTGGGGTATTGAGGAGCGCTGTAAAGAGGCTTTGGCGTATTGGAAGCTGGCGGGGCTGGACTTAAATCAAAAAATGGAATCGCTCAGCGGCGGGCAAAAAACAAGGGTTTTTCTTGCAGGGATCATGATCCATCGACCGGAAGTAGTTTTACTCGATGAGCCGACCAATCATCTGGATACATTCAGCAGAGGTCTGCTGCACAATTACATCAGTACCACTAAACATACTTTAGTAGTCGTAAGTCACGACAGAACTCTGCTGAACCTGCTTAACACAGTATATGAACTCAGCAAGGGTGCCATAACCGTATACGGCGGTAATTATGACTTTTATGCGGAACAGAAAATGATCGCAAACGATACTTTGGCCCAGAACCTCAGGAGCAGGGAAAAAGCACTGCGCAAAGCTAAAGAAACCGAAAAGGAAGCCTTAGAAAGACAGCAGAAACTCGATGCCCGCGGAAAAAAAAAGCAGGAGAAAGCAGGGCTTCCCACCATTTCCATGAATACACTTAAGAACAATGCAGAGAAAAGCACTTCGCGTATGAAGGGCGTTCACGCAGAAAAAGTAGGCGCTTTGTCGCAAGAGCTCAGTCTATTGCGGGCGTCGTTGTCTGATACAGACAAAATGAAAATGGATTTTAACAATTCAGAACTCCATAGAGGAAGGGTATTGGTTACTGCAAAGGATGTTAATTTTGGATATGAGGATCAATTGCTTTGGGAACAGCCCCTCAATTTTCAGATCACAAGCGGGGAACGCATCTCGGTCAAAGGGCAAAATGGTTCCGGCAAAACTACGCTGATCAAATTGATCCTGGGTGAAATTCAACCCCGCTTGGGCACCATAGAAAGGGCAAAAGCCAAGACCATTTACATTGACCAGGATTATTCTTTAATTAACAACAGACTGACTGTCTACGAAGAGGCACAACAGTACAATTCAGGAGCTTTGCAGGAACATGAAATAAAGATCCGTTTAAACCGGTTTTTGTTCACCAGGGAACACTGGGACAAACCCTGCGTTATGCTGAGCGGCGGAGAAAAAATGCGCTTGATGCTTTGTTGTCTGACCATCAGCCATCAGGCTCCGGATATCATGGTACTGGACGAACCGACAAACAACCTGGATATTCAAAACACAGAGATTTTAACGGCCGCGATCAATGGGTATAAGGGAACACTCCTGGTGATATCACACGATGACTATTTCCTAAAAGAGATCAATATGGAACAACGGTTATTTCTTTCCTAATGTAATATCAGGCCAGCTGTCTGTTTTAAACGGCGATGCAGGCAGATCTGCGCCATTGTATAAAGTACTAGGTGGATTATTAGCCCATGCGTACCTTACGGCAACAGGACTGGCCACATCATCGCTGCTCACTACTACCTGGTTGCCTTTTATGGTTGCTTTCGCCCAGTGGAATTTCTGGTCTGCACCAGCAATTTCAAAACCCTTCAGCCCTGTTCCATTCTTAATTTTCAAACCACCGTCTGTAGAAGTAAAACTTAATGTTACTTTATTACCGCTGATCTTCTGAGATTGGTATACCGGGCCTGAAAACGGTATTTTCTCCCCATAGGTTTTAGCCAGTGCAGCATAGGCCAGACGCTTACCTACATCCTGTTTATTCTTAGGATGGATGTCTTTTTCTTCACCCGCATCTATAATGACAGCCATACCGGTGTTTTTCAATGAAAGAGTCTGCTTTTGTGCATCCCTCAGTTCGGCCCACTCAGAGTTTACCGGCTGATCAGTTGGCGCCATAAAATTCGCTAATTGTACAAAGTAGAACGGAAAATCCCCGACACCCCATTTGGTACGCCAGTCTTTGATCATCTCGGGAAAAAGTGTACGGTATTGATTCGCCCGGCCTGCATTGCTTTCACCTTGGTACCAGATCGCCCCTTTAATCGGGAACTGGATGTACGGGTGGATCATTGCATTGTATAAAACTGTTACCCTGTTCGGGCCATCATTTGATGCTGGCAAAGGCGGCACATCTTTAATATTCATTCCTATTTGATACTGCCAGTCTCCGTCAAGGGAAATGACCGGACCATCCTCCGCAACAACTGACAGGATACCTTTATCCCCGTAGAATCCACCAACAGAAGCACCATCAAATGCGCGCACAACCAGCGCAAATGTGCCTGCTTTAACTTTATTTCCCGGGATGGTGTAACTGCGCGGTATGTTGTAACCCTCTGTGTTTCCAATCTTTTCACCATCCAGGAAGGTGACATCGTTATCATCAATGGTACCGAGGTTAATTTTTATAGATTTGCCCTCCCATGACTGGGGAATGGTAATATTTTTTCTAAACCAGACCACACCATCGAAATTTGGCAGTCCTCCTTCTTCCCAGGCGCCCGGGAGCGACATGGTCTTCCATGAGGATGCGTCAAAGGAACTGGCAACCCAGGCCGGTTTCCCCTGCACTATACCCGCATCCTTTGCAGTTACCAGGTCATTCCAGGCCACTAATTTCTGATCCAGGCTGGTCGTGTTCTGATCAGCATTCTCAATTGCGTTCACCGCCTCTGCAAAATCAGGCAATGTTTTCAGTGTTTGCGCACTTGTCCAGGCTTCGGCAATGGTACCACCCCATGAGGTGTTGATCAGACCAATCGGAATACCTGTCTTTTTGGTGATCTCCCTTGCAAAGAAATAAGCCACAGCAGAAAACTCGGCTATATATTTAGGATTGCATTCTGTCCAGCCACCGTTGGTCACCTTTACATCGTCCAAAGGTTTATTACTGGTTACATGTACACCTTGCAGCAGCCTGATCTTTGGATAATTGGCATCTTTGATCTCCTGTTCATAGTTGAGAATTTTTCCCCATCCGGCTAGTGGCTGTTCCATATTAGATTGCCCTGAGCATACCCACACATCACCGATCAGTATATTTTTAAGTATGAGGTCCTCACCATCTGAAACGTTGACCGTGTAGGGCCCGCCAAAAGATGGGGTAGTCAGAAAAACCTTAAAATTGCCGGAAGCGTCAGCTTTTCCTGTAACAGTTTTGTTATCCCAGCTGCCAGTTACTTTCACCGTCTTGTTTGCATCGGTTTTACCCCATACCGCAGCCTTGGTCTTTTGCTGAAAAACCATGTTGTCGCTGAATACAGAAGGTAAGGTAACCTTTGCCTGAAGGGTAACTGCGGTAAAAAGCAGGCCCATGCATAGCGCAGCCTTCAAAAAGTTTGTGTGCGTAGTGTTCATACTTTGTGGTTATAAAATAGACTATAAACTTACTATTTTATTTCATCTATTTGCAATACCACACTAGTCCTTCCTGAATTTACATTTGGATTGAAACCAACTGTCATCAGGAATTCCCCGCTATAACTTTTTGAAGAATCTATGGATGAATTTGTACCCGGATAAACATTGAGTTCTTTGATGCTGTATTTTTTGGCTGCATCCAGGCCTTTTAAACGGATCGGGAATTTACTGCTCTCGTCATACCGGTTGTTGACCAGGTAATTGAAGATTACACCCGAGGTCTTCTCTGCATTCACATACTGCATAGATGCCACACTTCCCTCACGCGGATTTGCCAGACGGTATTGATCGCCCTGCCAGATGAGCGGTTTTATGGCATTGTACGTTTTAACTGCATCCTGTACGTATTTCAGATCATTGTCCTTTAAATGTTTGATGACGATATCAAAACCCAGCTTGCCCATCATGGCCACATCAGTACGGAACTTGATCGGCTGCTTGCCCCAGTCGGTCACGTGGTTTGATGAGGTAATCGACGGATAGAAGTAAGAGTATTCCCACTGGATAAAGATCCGCTCCATAGGATCAGTATTGTCACTTGGCCAGAACTCTGTAAAGTATTTTAAAGCAGCGTAGTCTACACGGCCGCCGCCACCGGAGCAAAGCATCATCGGCACAGTCGGGTATTTGGCACGGATCCGTTCCAGGACTTTGTACAGGCCGCGCATGTATTCGATATAAAAGTGGTTCTGATTGCCTAAGGTTGCCGAATAAGCATTATAGATCACTGCATTGCAATCCCACTTGATGTAAGCCAAGTCAGGGTTTTTGGTGAACAGGTCATTGACCACGCCAAACACAAAATCCTGCACTTTAGGATTGCTCAGGTCCAGCACCAGCTGGTTTCTGAAATAATGCTCTTCTCGCTTTGGCTGTTTGATCACCCAGTCCGGATGTTTTTCATAAAGGTTACTTTTAGGATTTACCATTTCCGGCTCTATCCAGATTCCAAATTTTACACCGTTGGCCTGTGCCTCTTTTACGAGTGAAGCCACGCCATTGGGAAGTTTGGTTTTGTTTTCTTCCCAGTCGCCCAGCCCGGCCACATCACCGTTGCGTGGGTATTTGTTGGCAAACCAGCCATCGTCCAGTAAGAACATGTCCACACCCAGTTTCTTGGTGTCTTTCAGCAGTTCAAACAGTTTGGTTTCATTGAAATCAAAATAAGTAGCCTCCCAGTTGTTCAGCAAGGTCAGTCTTTGGCCTTTGCCATCCAGGATCTTATAGTTTCTGGCCCAGTTGTGCATGTTCCTGCTGGCATTGCCTTTACCAGTGCTGGAAAAGGTGTACAAAAATGCGGGGGTAGTAAACTCTTCGTTAGGTTTTAAAGTATAAGCTGAAGCATAATTATTGATCCCTGAAATGATCTTTAAATTGTCCAGGTAATCCAGTTCTATATCTGTCCTGAAATTGCCGCTGTATTCCAATGCTCCGTAAAGCACGGTTCCTTCGTCTTCAGTTGCAGGTTTATCCAAAGAAACCATAAATACGGAAGGTTGAAAGATATTGGCGCGTGTACCCAGTTTGGTGTCAAGCGTCTTAATGCCATGGGTGATTTTAGTTTCCTCCGGACGCATTTCTTTTGCCCAATCCCCATGGTATTGGTTCAGCCAAAAATCACCTGCTTTTAAATACAAGTTGGCCGACGCGTATTTCTGAAGCAATACATTCCCCTTTTCTTTGTGTTTGATGACACTCCACTGCTCCACTACATCATCCTTGAAATAGGTCTTATAATAAAGCGTTACTTCAAAATCATATACAGGGTCTTTTAAAAGCACTGTTGTCAATGACACATCTCCATCTATTTTGGTGACCTTATGGCTCACATAGCGCAGGTCCAGTGAGTTGTTGCCATCGGCATGGCTTACACTGATTGCTGGTTCCATGAGGCTTTTTGATCCGGACGGTGTATACGGCGAACTCAGTACACCGCTATATTCGGATGCCTGTTTGTACATCGACGGAATTTGTTCATACTCTGCTGCACCTGACAATTTTTTACCGAAGTAAATGGTATTCAGATTCTTCTTATCATCGGCTTGCAAGACAAGCGCATTGCTTTTGGTCTCTATCGGAATGGTAATGTTTTGTGCCCTGAGCTGACCAGAGGCCATTAAGAAACAAAGAGAAAGGGCTGATAAGTGAAAAAGGTTCGTTTTTAGAGATAGTTCAAACTTCATTTTTAGAATTTATATTAGGCTGCAGGTTCAAATTTAGTTTTATTGATTAAACATTTTTCAATTCAATTGGCATATTGATATGGGTTTTTGCCCCGAGATGCTCAGGATCCAGCACCAACACGTTTGAAAAAGCATCTTTGGCCTCAGCAATTTTTTCAAGGCCCTGGTAACCGAGTCCTTGTATAAAATAACAATGCGCTTTATTCCTGATGCTCAGGTCATCTTCAAAGACCAGCAGGTTGGGCAGGGAAACCGCAAAATAATCTACCTTAACTGCGTCATTTACGTGCTGATCACCATATTTAATCAGGCGGCTAAATATATGAATTGCTTTTTCATTTTCATTCAGTTTCTTCCATGCAAGTCCCTGATAAAATATTTTATCCGGTTGCTGGTCGTTGTAAAACATAGCAGCTGAAGGCTCATCAAGGCCGATGGTTGCCTTTTGAAGCCATACTTTCGTTTTTTCTGTATTGTTCAATCCTTCATATGCACAACCAATCCAATAGAAAATATCGTTTTCCTGCGCCCCGAAAAGTTTTCCTTCACCCAGATTGTGCGGATAGGTTTGGGCCTGGGTTAGTAAATCGATGGCTTCCTGAAATTGTTCTTTGTCAATATGCTGTTTTGCCAGCTGAACAAGACTGTAGACATATTGGCCCGAGGCCTTACCTTCTCCCCCTTCCCAAGGATGAAACTGTCGCTTTTTGATCAGATCGAGTGCGGTATCATACTGCTCCATAAAATTAAACACAGCGACACGCTCCAGGTACATATCATCTCTTTGCTCCAGCGTTTCCAGGTTATCCTCCAGGAAACGGCTGCGCTCTGCAGGTGTCCTGTTAAGCCTTTTGTAAAGCTGGTCCAGTTCCATAAGAACCCGTGCATCTGTCTTGTCGAGTGCAAAAGCTCTTTCAAAAAAATCAAGCGCTTTTTCCGGATCGTTCAATTTATTGAAATAAGCGATCCCCAGGTTCCTTAGCGCCGTAGGAAACTGGTCATCCAGCTGAACTGCCAGTTCCCAGTTGGCGATCGCATCGGTATACTGGCGTTTATCGTAAAACAAATTCCCCAGGTAATAAGGTGCGCGGGCATCTTCAGGATTGAGCTCAATCGCCAGCTGCAACGCTTTCACTTCTTCCAGCCTGTTTGGAAAACAAAGGTAAGAGTCCGCTGCTGCTGCTTTTTTGAGCCATTTTAAGGTTTGTTCTTTGTTTGCTGAACGATGACTGAACGATGCCAGATGGTAATATACCAAAGGACTGGTTGCGCTTCCTTTAATGGCATGAGCCAACAGATCCGCAGCTTCGTCATATAAACCCGCTGCCTCATAATCCAGTGCATAGGCAATGAAATTTTGCTCATACCCTCTTGACAATTTAATCAGCTCATCCAATGCATTGCCACATTCGGTGGGTTTGCCTGTTGCTCCGTAAGCCAGGGAAAGTTCATATAACGAACCTAGGTTGAAGGGATCTCTTTCCAGGCCAGTTTGAGAAACTGCAATTGCCTTATCAAACAGCTCCAGTTTTCTATATGCTGCAGCCTTGATGACATAGGCCTTGCTGTTATTGGCATTATTATCTAATGAAGCGTTGATGTGCTCCAGGGTCAGCCGATAATCTGTGCGCGCCATGTCTATCTGTGCTACAGAAAAGTAGCCGCTGTCTTTCCAGGCCTTACCCCAGGTAGCCTTATAAAAAGATTTATAAGCTTCATCGGGCTGGCCCTGAAACTTCAAACATAAGCCGAGGTTGTAATAGGACTCCATATCGTATGGATTTGGATTGCGCTGTATACTGGTCTCAATGGCTTTTCTAAAATAGCCTTCACTTTTGGCAAACTGTCCTCTTCGCAGGTACCATAAACCCAATGCATTGTTGCAGCGGATGTCTTTAGGATCGCGCTTCAGGGCTTCTTCATAATATGGAACCGGACTGTAAGTGGCATGACGGTATTGCTCCAGGTGCTGGGCAGTCAGTAACAGTTGTTCGTTATTTTCAGTTTCTTCGGGTGTGCTTGCCGGTTTTGCAGGCTCCGGAATGGCGTTGACCTTATTGGATGCCGGCTCATACCTGATCAGTTCCTTATCCTTTGCAGAGGTAACAATCAGCAGCAGTTCGTTTTCACTGACGGCTGCAGGGATATTGATCTTTCTGATGTAAACCTCCTTCGGGTCAATGCTGGCCTGATCCATGAATAGTTGCTTTCCATTGTGACTGAGATGGATTTTGACATCTTCCTGGAAAGAGGTTACATAGATCTTCAGTTCTGCCTCATCACCTTTTTGATTAATGGCGAGTAAAATATCTTTAGTCGCATTTTTGACCACACCCAGATCGCGGTAAGGCATGAAGTACTGGGTAAATGACTTTTCTTCATTTGGCATCAGCCAGGTAAAATCGGGCTGGTTGTCAGTGAACATTCCTGTCATCAGCTCGATATACGGGCCGTCCTCATCGGTCAGGTTCCTGTCCCAGGCCTGTCCGAAATCACTGTGCCCCCAGGTCCATTGTTTTTTACCGGGTGAGGTATGGTGATTGGCCACATGCAGCAAACCACCCTGCGAATCATGTTCATACCCGCCTACAAAATCATAATCTGAATTGATGGCCATATACGAAGTCGGAACAGGGATGTTCTTGTACATGGAAATGTCAGTACCCGGTGAATAATCTACTTTATAATAAATACCGGTAGCAATTGGAAATGTAGACACATCGCGTTTGCCATGGTCAAAAACAGCGTTCACATCTGGCGGGAATACCGATTGATAGTCATCATTCACCTTTACCGCAGGATTGGCCCACCACAGGAAGGTCTGCGGCAGACTGGAACGGTTGAGCAGTTTAGCCTTGATCTCGATATAAGCTTTGTCAGGATGTAAGGTAAAACCAGCCAGGCCTTTGGTATGGAACATCTGCTCCACTTCGTTGACCCATACGGTTTTGCTCCCATCTGCATTTTCCTCGGTCTTATAATCGATCGGATCAAATGTACTCGGGCGGTGGTGCTGAGGCCAGTTGAACTCGATACCGCCGGAGATCCATGGCCCGGTAAGACCGACCAAAGCGGGTTTGATCACCTGGTTATAGTAGATGAAATGTCTTTGCTTTATTTTGTCGTAGGCCATCTGGATCCTTCCGCCCAGTTCGGGCAGGATCATGATCTTCAGGTATTCATTCTCTAAAAACAGTCCTTTATAAGACTTGTCTTCTTTTTCATCGCAGATCTTTTCAATTACAGGATTTGGGTACACTACCCCGCTGCTTCCCTGGTAAATCCGTTTTTCAAAGAACATGGGGTTTTTATCGGGCTTGCCGATACCGTAAGTAGGAATGGTTACCTGTTCTTCCCAAACATTTACTGTTGATGTCTTCATTGTATGGTATGATGTAGTAATGATTTTAATGTCTTATTAAATTATCTTCCAGCTCTTCAAGCGTTTGCCCTTTGGTCTCTTTAACTTTTCTCAGCACAAACAGGAACCCTAGAAAACAGATCACCGCATACAGGTAAAACGGTCCGTACGCACCCAACTTTTTGGCCAGAATCGGGAAAGTAAACACCAAAATAAAGTAAGCACCCCATAGAGATACGATGGCTACTGACGAAGCTACACCCCTGATCTTGTTCGGAAAGATCTCCGAGATCAGTACCCAGGTGACCGGCGCCAGGGAAATGGCGTACATGCTGATCGCCAGCAGGACAAAGATAGAAACCATGCCTGCAGGATAATGGTTCTGCAGCATAAATGCCAGAATGATATACACAATGGATAAACCCAGTGAACCGATCAGCATCAGCGGGCGACGGCCCAGTTTGTCTACCTGCCACATGGCGAGGATCGTAAATACGAGGTTCACAATTCCTATGGCTACTGTCTCAAACAACTGCCTGTCCAGGTTAGCCCCGACAGATTCAAAAATGGTAGAGGTATAATTGAACACCACATTGATCCCGCAGAACTGCTGGAATACCGCCAAAGTGATCCCAACAGCTACTGCAGGCCGCACACTCTTATGAAACACATCTTTATAAGATTGTTTGGTATTACCTGTCAATGACTTGCGGATGGCCGCAGTCGTATTTTCTACAAAAGTATCTGAACCTATTTTATTTAAAACCTGTTTGGCTTTTGCATCCTGCCCGTCTTTCAATAACCAGCGCGGACTTTCCGGAAGCCAGACCACCCCGATCAGGAAAATAACCGAAGGCACTGTACCCAATCCAAACATCCACCTCCAGGCATCCGGACCTGTGTCTGCCAGAAAATAATTGACCAGGTTGGTCACCAGGATACCGATAACCACAGTCAGCTGGTTGATGGCCACATTCCGGCCACGGACCTTTGCGGGTGAAACCTCAGCGATATACATAGGACACAGCATAGATGCCATACCTACTCCTATTCCTGCAGCAAAACGCATCACCACAAACAGGGTAAGGCCAGATGAAAGGGCGATGCCAATAGACGATACCGCAAAGATTAGTGCTGCGAGCATGAGGCCTGGTTTACGCCCATACCTATCGGCCAGCTTACCGGCCAAAAGACAGCCCACTATACAGCCCAGTGCCAGCGAGCCGGTCAGGAACCCTTCCCATACGGGGTCCAGCATAAATTGTGTCCTTAAAAAAGGCAGCGCACCCGATATGACGGCAAAGTCAAATCCAAACAGGTATCCGCCAAGGGCAGATATGAAGGAAATGCCAATGATATAGCTGTTGTTAAACGTTTCGGTTTCTTTGTTCATTCGTCTATAGTTGATTAAAATAAAGTTGAGGTTTTTGTTTAGTAAAGCAAATAGATTATACCTTCTAAAAGATGGATTTTACACGCTTACCCAGAGGAATATTCAGGGACGAATATGGATTACCGCGCCCCCTCCCGAGGCCAGCTTCAGCTCCATTTTCGACTTAAAGTCCACGGTAACGGATCGATGTTCATACTGTTCTGCATCCACATTCGCATCGTTTCCATCAATGAAAATATCCGCGGTATAGCTTTTTCCGGGGGGAAGAAAACCAAAATCGAGTGAGATGGACCTTTGAGTCCAGTTGGTCATCGCGCCTACATACCAATCCGTTCCTTTCCTTTTGGCCATTAAGACATACTCGCCTATCTTTCCGCTCAGCGACCTGGTCTCATCAAACGTGGTTGGCACCTTAGACAAATATTTCATAATATCAGGATATTTAATGTATTCCACCGGAGAATCGGCAAGCATCGCCAGCGGTTGATTAAAGATCACATACATGGCGAGCTCATGACAGCGCGTTCCCTGCCCGGAAGGCAGACCGGGATCTATTGGCTTAAAGGCTGCCTTTGTTTTATTTCTCATTGCTCCTGGAGTATAATCGAACGGACCAGCCAGCATTCTTATAAAAGGTATGAGCAAATGGTAATCAGGTGTGATGGAGTAATCCCATTTGTCAGATTCTGCCCCCCGAACGGCCTCATAGTTTACGATGTTCGGATAGGTCACTTCCATTCCCGAAGGCTTGGTGCAACCGTGAAAATCGACCATGATCTTTCTTTCCGCCGCTGCTTTGGCTATTTGCTCCATCCACTGCATGGCCAGCTGATCATCGCGGTCAAAAAAATCGACCTTGATACCTGCTGCTCCAAGGGACTGAATGAAATCAAGACTATTATCCAGGTCCTTTATGATCGTCGAGGCTACGCACCATAAGAATACACCAACCTTTTTTTCCTTTGCCCGCCTGATCACTTCCCTTACATCCAGTTTTGGATTTACCTTAGTGACATCATAATTATTGGACCAGCCCGCATCTATCATCATATATTCCAGGTGATAGTCCGCTGCGAAATCCACATAATAATTATACAAGGCGGTATTTCTGTTGGGCATGCCCGAGGGAATGGGCGCTCCGGGCAGCAGCGCATCGTGCCACCACTCCCATGCGGCCTTTCCAGGTTTTACCCATGTAGCATCTTTTATTAAGGAGGGCTGTGCAAGTTTTGCAATCAAATGATTGTCCAGCAAGGCCTTGTCTTCATCCGTAACGATGACTACCCGCCATGGATAGGCTCTTTTTCCTTTGGTATCCGCAAGAAAATCAGCCCTTTCCTTTACCACAGAAACAAAATTTCCCCAGCTGCCCATTTCTGTTTTAGCCGGATATTTTGCCCAGTTGCCTGTAAATTTCCCTTCCTTTTTTTGGATATACATACCCGGATAATCCCAGACATCAGATTCTGCGATTACTATTTTAACCGGATGATCAGCATGGTCAAACAATGCAGGTGTGGTAGCCCTTATCCCATCAGCTATGGAGTCTGTACTTGAAAATTTAACATAGGGGCCTTCCCAGGTGGTATAGCTGTCCGTTTGCTGTAAAATAGCCGATGGTTTACTAGCAAGGTTAAAATCAGCCTGTTCACTGACCACCTTTACATTTCCTTCAAAGCTGGTGATAAACCGGTAAGCGATCCCCTCATTGTAAGCCCTGAAAACCAAACTAAAAGAATCTTCAAAACTGATGGTCAGTTCATTGAAGTCCGGTGTTTTTCTCGGGACCGCTTTCCTTACTTTAGATCCCTTCCCTAATGTCAGTTTCTCCAAAGTGATGGAAATCCCTGAAGGCAATAAAGCAGGCTGGTTCTTGAATGATACCGAATAAGTGATGTCTCCGGCGACTGCAATCCCGACCTTTAATCGGGAGTCAGGAGAGGTCAGCTGCATTTGGCGGTCTGCTGCAAAACCATTGACATATCCAAAAGAGATATAAAAAAGAGTGAGCAAAAATAGTTTGTATTTCATATTGTTTATTTGTGTGTGTCAAACTTGAAGATGATGTAATGGTGAGCAAGTTCCCCCGCACGTAGTTCTGCAGAAGGAAATGCCGGATGATTTGGGCTATCGGGAAAGAACTGTGCTTCCAGGCACATCCCGTCGAGAGGCTTGTATGGATTTCCGTTAAATCCAGGATCAATTGTATTCAGGTAATCACCTGTGTAAAGCATTAATCCGGGATAGGAAGTATATAAACTCAGTTCCCTTCCTGAGGCAGGTTCAAAAAGTATAGCAGCCGGAAGGCCTGACTTTTGTCTTTCACTATCCAGCACATAACAAATGTTTAAGCCCTTTATGCTTCCGTCAGCCTGAAAGAGTTTATCTTCAATCCTGGTATCTGTAAATGCATAGGTTTCATCAGCGGCTACCAGCTCTCCTGTCGGCATGTAATCAGGCCCCGCCTGAACGATCTGGTCTGAAAATACAGAAAGTCGATGGTCAAAAATCTGGCCTCTGCCGGATGACAAGTCGAAGTAACTGTGATTGGTCAGGTTGAACAGGGTATTTTGGTCTGTTTGCCCGTAATAATCTATTTTTAGTTCATTCTCGTCATTCCAATGGTAGTGGACCTCCACCTTTAGATTACCCGGAAAACCACCCTCACCGTCAGCACTGAAAAGGCTAAAAATTAAGATGTCGCCCCGGGTCTGGTAGTCAAACACCTTTTTGTGGAATCCAGAACTGCCGCTGTGGTTGCTGTTGGGACCATCATTCTGCTCAAGTTCGATTTTTTTCCCGTCAAGATTAAAAGTTGCTTTGCCAATCCTGTTGGCAAACCGGCCAATGGTTGACCCCAAATAACTCTGATCATTGATATAACCCTGCAACGCGGGAAAACCGAGAATCACATGCTCTATTTTGCCTTCCTTATCGCGGACGCAAACGGAAACAAGGGTAGCTCCGTAATTAGTTACTTCGATAAATTCCCCGTTCTGATTGATTATTTTAAAGCAACAGACTTCCTTATCGTCTACAATTCCCCATGGTATTTTTGAAATTCTTTGCTGTTGCATCTGCAAGATTGGATTAGTAAACACGCGAGTCAGGAAAAGTAATTCCGGAACAATCGAAGCATTGACAATAGTGCTTCGATTGTTCCGGAAACTCTTCTGGATTGGTAAGCAATAACACACTTACGCAATGACTGATTTCTTTGAGATTTTTAGTTCGATTTAAAAAAAGTTAATTCCAAAAGGTGAATATAATTAGCGCCTCCCCATGTTTCCAGTACTTTAAAACGCAGGTATTTTACCGCCGGAATGCCCGCCGGAAAATTAAATCTTTCGCCAGCCCTTGCAAACGCCCTGTCAGCATCCGTATTTTGTCCGGCAGGCTGGCCGGATGGCTTAACCGAAGTAAAAGTTTGCAATTTAGTCCAGCTGCTGTCAAAGCTTCCATCCGGATTGGGATTGTTACTGCCCCATACCTCAAAAAATTTGGGGTTAGCGACATTGTATAAAGCATTGTCCCTTTGCCACAGCCTGAAATTATCCAGCTGCGCAACCTGTCCCAGATCAATTGTAAACCATTGCGGCAATCCTGATCCACCGGTATGGAAACCTGCCGGATCACCGCCGTTTGCGCCAGTGTTATTGTCCCACAAATTCTCCAGTTTCCATCCGTATTCATCACTGATATCTGTCGGGAGTTTAAATGCCTTAAACAACGACTTGTCACATTGCGTGATCTTAATGATCGTTGGGAAATCAGCAAACTGTGCCACATTAAATGCATCAATAGAACCTGGTTCCGGAACATAAGAAGATCTGTATTGAATCGAAGTACCTAGTTTATAATTAGGTAAAGTAATTGAATTTTGTTCAGCAGGTAATTCCCTGTTTTCCACTGCACCTAAAGTATTTGTATACTTTATTGTAGTAGAAACATTCATGGTATCTCTTCTGTTGAAATTCAACTTCAGGGATCCATCGGAGGTAAATTCATATGGATTGCCAGCATTGTAATTTCTATTTAATAAGGTATTGATATAAGCTGAACCATAAATCCTTACGTTATTGATTTCCACGGCAACAGATTTATTGCCCTCACTATCATAAGAAACCACTGAAAAGGAATACACATATTCATTCAGGTTAGGTACTACCACCTTTACTATATCTTCAGGATTATGGGTGTTAACCGCCACTTCCATTGTATTTTCCCCGTTATTCCAGGAAATAACGTACTTCTTAATACTTGGATCGGGACTTGGGTGCCAATACAATTCAGCCCGCAGGTTACCTGTATGATAACCAGATGCCTGAATTTTCCCTGAATATTTTATCTCCTTATTATCCAGGAAAGATTTATAATCTTCATCGTATTTTTTACAGCCCAAAAAAACTAAGGATATAAAAGAAATGAGTGCAATATTATATATGATTTTCATCTGTTTATAATTGTTTTTTATGTGTGATGAAGCTATCAGATTTATCCATGCCAAGTGTGGTTTGAAAAATCATGATGGTTTCATAATCTATTTCTTAAATTAAACACTTACCACTTATAGTGGATTACCATACATGCTTATCTCCAAAGCATTTACATAATTCAATCCTCCCCAGGTTTGAGTAATATCAATCCTGATGTATTTAACAGGCGGGGCTGCTCTTGGCATAGTAAAGTTAACGCCCTTAGCTACAAAAGCTTTATCCGCTTCGTTAGCCTGGTTTGGCGCCAAACCTGATGGTGGATTGGGAAAAACAAAATTGCCCATATTTATCCAATCTCCAGCTACCGTACCCGGAGCCGTACCGGCTGGTAACATTACATCGGCAGGATTATCTTTATTTGATCCCCATAGGGTAAATTTGCGTGTATTTTGGTATTCATAATAACTTGGCCCCCTTTGCCAGAAAGTAAAACGGCTGATCTTGGCCGGCACACCCATACCAAATGTACCGATGCTTTTGGCAACATTACCATTCGTATGCCAGCCAGGTTCACCCAGATTGCCATCAAACATGTACTTCAAGTCCCAGCCATAGTCAGTCGTTGAAGCATCAGTAGGCAACTTATAAGTAAAAAACTTACTTTTATCCAAAAGGGTTTCGTATAGCGGAGTTAAGGTTTTAAACAGGGTATCCGAAACATTACCAAATCTATCGGTAGTATAAACACCCACCTTATGGGGTGTCGGCGGCAAATTCCTAATAGAAACATCTATCGTGTTGGTATTTAAATATTCAGGATCCTGTTCATCATACTGTTTTGTAGTTTCATTATAAACCAGCAAATGCAAAGCAATGGGCACTTTATTGATGTTTTCCCCAGAGAAGTTAGCGCCTCCAAAATCAGGTGTAATGTCAATTCCGGAATTGACTAAAATATAATTAGGCGTTTCAGGATTTACTGTTACAACTACCGGGTCGGACATCACATTTGCCCTGCTCACAGCATATAAAGTAACTTCATACGCTTTATCTCTGGCAAAACCATCTACCGTAATGGTATCCGTATAATAACTGGATTTAGTTTCTCTTACACGGTTATCACTAATAGGATAACGAGCTAAAACGTATAAAAGATTTTTAGAATCAGGTAAGCTGTAGGTAATTCTCGCCGATCCGTTAAAGTTCTCTACTTTTATATTACTTACCACACCAGGTTTTGTCATATCGTTCGATATCACATCAATATTAGCTTCCTGCTCTTTACATGAGGGAAGTAATATGTTAACCAGAACTATGGCCAGGATCAAAAAGATCGGGCTTTTTATGTGATTATTTTTTTTCATCTGTATAAATTTTTAAAAATTAACCTATAAAATTTAAATTATTTCCAGTAGATGGCTTGAATCAGATTTTCGTTTACAACCACTTCACTATTTTTTATAGGCCATAAATAATCTTTTAATCCAAAAGTTGGAACCATTACTGTTCTAGGCCTGTAATAATTTGCCGAGGCATCTTCATTTATACTCCAACCTTGCAAAGGTCTGCTCAACACCGCCTGCAACTCCTTCCAGCGACGCAAATCCCAACCGGCCTGACCTTCAAAACAAAGCTCTATTCTTCTTTCCTGGCGGATAATTTCCCGTCTGCCTTCTTTACTGTCGGGCTTACCCGGTTTATTAGAGTAAGTCTGCCATGCAGTTGCTACCCCCGACAAACCGGCCCTGGTACGTACCTTATCTACCCACGATAAAATATCTGATTTAGATGCTGTTCCCTCTTCATTTAAGGCCTCCGCATACAATAAATATAAACCAGCCAAACGCATAACGGGTAGCTTAAAATTGGCGAAACTGACACGCTGGTTCATTATGGACCTGTAATGAACTAATTTTTTAGGCCAGTATCCGGTAACATTGGTTGCGTATATACTTTTAGGCCCCGCAAGTGCAAATGCTCCTTTAGCCTGCACATAATCTGCCTCACTTTCATTTCCCTTATCATTACCAAACCAGATGCCGCCATCAAAACCAAGTGCTGCATAAAATCTGGGTTCGCGGTTAAAATTAGCTTTTGCGGTTTCATAGCCTTGTTTGATGTAATGCTTATTGCCATCATCGCCAGGTTGAGGGCTATTTCTATTGGCGTAATCAAACACACCACTATTATCCTCATTTATCGGCACACCATTTTTGGTATAAAACAATTCGGTAGTAGAAATTGGTACCGACCAGTTTGAAGGATAGCTATTACCCAAAGAAACCGCCTCCTGATTAAGTTTAGGGATGATGAAGCCCTGATAAGCAAAATCATACTGTGATGAAATAATCAACTCAGGGTTTTGATCCCATTTTTCGGTAAGAACAGATTGCAGCTTTAACACTTGTTTCAGTTTATCAGAAACATCATCCACCTTATCTGTCGGGATCCTGTTGTATAAATCACCGCCCTGTGCTATAAACTCATCAATAGCCTCTTTACAAGCTTTGGCTGCCAATGTCCATTTTTGAGGATCAGCTGCAGTTGAAAAAAGATTTACGCCATCCTTGTCTCTAAAATTAATATAATCAGGATTACCGTTAAATAAAGGACTTGCAGCCGTAGTTAATACTTCGGCTTTTAAAGCCTTACTGATAGATTTGGTTGGTCTGCCCAACTCTAAAAGCCGGTTCGTAAGAATGGCAGGCAAATCTGGTATAGCCTCATCTAACAATTGGTTTACATAAGCAAAGGATTCATCAACAGTGGCCCTTTTAACTTTTGTTTCTTCTATCGAGCCATCAACTGCCCTGTTTTCTTTAGCTAAGGAAACCGGCCCGTATAATCTAATTAAATAATAATGGTAAAATGCTTTTAAAAATTTGATCTCAGCAATCCATCTTTTCTTTTCAGGCTCTTTCAAATCAAAAGGCTTATCAATGTTTTCGAGCATGATATTACATCTTCTAAGCGCAATATAAATCGCCTGACCACCGTTCCCCCCGGTCCAATAATCAATTACGGGATCTGATGCATTTTGTATACCTCCCCTTATCAGTTTAAAACCTGGTGATTTAATGGTATTAAACGGGTGATCATCCAGGCCAAGAGGGTATATAATTTCTGACGAAGTGACGAAGCCGACATTGTTTTCTACCTCCCGGTTTAAATTCTGATAAGTATTGTAACATCCAAAAAGGTAATTTTCTGCTTCATTTCTATTCGAAAAAGCGTAATCGAGCGTACCCACATTATTGGGAACAACATCCAGAAATTTTTTACACGACATGCCTGTGATGCATAGCACAATGACGCAAGTCAGTTTATAATAGAATTTCATATTTTTTGTATTTATTAACAATTATAAATTTACGTTTAACCCAAAATTGAATACTTTTTGTATTGGATAAGCAAATCCATTGCCTCCCAACTCCGGGTCCCACATTTTAAAAGGGCTCCAGGTGATCAAGTTCAACCCGTTAAAGTAAAAACGGCAATTTGAAATCCTTAAAGATTTTGAGATGTTCTTTGGCAGGGTATAACCAACTTCAAGCGATTTTAACCGGATAAAGCTGCCATCTCTAAGCCACCACGAGCTGGACTGCAAATTGTTGGCAACTAAGGAATTGTTTGTACCTAAACGCGGATAAATTGCGTACAAATCCTGATTTTCTTCTGACCAGTGGCTATCTGCAAATACCTGCAATACCTGCGCCCTGCCCTCTACATATTTTACATTACGCTCTAAAAACGGGCTTACTTTTTTTGGATCAATAAAGAAAGATACCCTTGCCTGCCCCTGGAAAAATGCCGATAGGTCAAATCCTTTATAGCCTGTTGAAAGACCAAAGCCATATACAATTTCCGGAGTAGTTGGATAGCCCATAAATGCCATGTCCAGATCATCAATCTTTCCATCTCCGTTTAAATCGCGGTATTTAATATCCCCCCCTCTTGGCAGTTCTCCCGGAATTTTATTGTCATAAGCATCAACAGTATTCAGCTGCTGTTTAGGCGAATTGGCAACTTCGGCGTCATCAACAAATAAACGCTCTGCAATAAAGCCATAGTTACGGCTAATCGGCTGACCTATAAAATGCCTCCAGGTTTCAGGATAATTTGGTTCTTCTATATAAGTATATTTATTAGTGGAATAGGTGAAGTTGCCCCGAACTGAAGTCCAAAGACCATTTATAAAATTTTGTTTATAGTCAAGCGATAAGTCTAAACCTTTTGAATCAACCACACCCAGATTGGTTAAAACGTCAGCCTCGAAACCTTCTGTTGCAGGTATGTTTCGCTTGCGTAGTATATCATAACGGTGGTTTTTATAAACTTCAGCAATGATATTAAAGTTTTTTAGCAAAGTAATCTCTGCTGCCAAATTGGTTTGCCTTGATGTTTCCCAGGTGATGTTAGAATTGGCATAACTTCTAATACTTACACCGTTTAACTGATTTTGATTATTAATACCAAACTGCGCAAAATTACCGCCATTCAGTTCAACATCAGAAAGGTAGAAGAAACGTTGTGAGCCAATGGCATCATTACCCACCAAACCATGGCTAAAGCGAATCTTTAAACGGTTAACAATATCGTTCTGCTTCCAAAAAGCCTCGTTTGAAGGCACCCAAGCGGCACCAATGGTAGGGAAAAAACCATAACGGTTGTTGGCCGAGAAACGTTCAGACCCATTGTATCCAAAGTTAAACTCTACAAAATACCTGTCTTTAAATGAATAAGTTGCCCTGCCTGCCAGACCAAAATTTCTGAAAGGCAAAGAATAAGGCAAAGTAGTAGTTTGTGTTCTTGGATCTTTAGCACTTGAATATAAAGTTTGCTGTGCAGTACCAATTAAAGTAGAGCTCAGGCTATGGCTTCCAAATTTCCTGTTATAGTCTAAAGCAGTCTGGATATAGTAGAAGGAATTGGCATTAGGCTCATTTTTGCTATATACTAAATATTCTGTAGGCACATTGCCGAATGATGGTCCCTTCATAGGGTTAAGCCAGGATAATGAATAGGTATTGTCTATTTTATTATAATCATTTGCACTATAGAAATAAGGAGTATAAGAAAGCTGAGAATCAAAGTACGAATACCTGTTGGTATTAAAGATACCTCTTAGTTTAAGGCCTTCTGTTATAAAATCAAAATTCTGATTAAGCTCCAGCTGTGCAGACATACGAGATTCTGACGAATTTTTGTGCCCTTTCAGCAGTTGAGCATAAGGATTTCCATTTGGATAAAGAATGCTGTTATTTTGTGTTCCGTTAGGTCCGCCAACGTTTCCAAACAGGATATGATTGGCTCCCATATTGGCCTCATCAGCAGGATAATAAGCCGGGAACTCAACCGGACTGGCATGAGAGGCAATGGCATACAGATCAGAGGCAAAAGAACCATCCAAAGTAATTGGTCCGTTATAATCACTAAACGTACCTGAAAGCCTCACAATAAGTTCAGTAGATTTAGTGAGGTTAACGTTAACATTTGAACGCAACTGGTAATTCTTAAAATTGACGTTGTTTTTGTTATTATTACGTATATCTGTCTTTAAAATTCCATTGTCAATATTATATGAGCCAGAGATATAGTACTTGGCCACGCCGCCACCACCGCTAACACTTAAATTGTTGCGTTGTGTACTTGCTCTGTCTTTAAACAGCATACCTATCCAGTCAACCGCAGGATATACATACGGGCTACTGCCCGATGCACCAGCAAGAGTGGCTTTTGTATTTTGTATTTTAAGTGGCGTAAACGGTAAAGGCAAAGCCGGATCACGGGTTAATGAGGCTTCATTATAAAGGTTCATATATTCAATAGGATCTACCAGATTAAGGGTCTGGGTAGATTGGGACAATGAATATTCTGAACGGAAATTAATACTGGCCTTTCCTTCTTTACCTTCTTTAGTACTTACCAGAATTACGCCATTGGCACCACGGGCACCATAAAGCGCTGTTGAACTGGCATCCTTCAAAATCGTGAAACTAGCAATATCATCAGGCTGCAGGCGAGCCAAATCATTCGCACCTAACTCCACGTTATCAATCAGGATTAAAGGATCTTGTTTATAACCAAAAGTAGTTACTCCCCTTATAAAGAATGATGCATTATCCTGCCCGGGTTGTCCGCTTCTCTGATAGGCAATAATACCGGCAGCCTGACCAGCAAGTGCATTGGTAAGGTTACTGGCTGGAATTTTCAGGTCACCGGGTTTAATAGTTGTTACCGAACCCACCACAGCTTCTTTACGCTGTCTTTGTCCCATAGCGGTGATGACAATTTCATCAGCCATCAGATTATCTTCCTTAAGCTGTATGTTCAGCACTTTATTGCTGGCAGAAATCGTAACACGCTGTTCTTTATATCCAACATAGGATATTCTAAGTACAGCACCCGCATCTACATCCAGCACAAATTTACCGTTATCATCCGTACGCGTCCCTATCTTAGGATTTCCTTCGACAAGGACGTTGACACCGGGTATTTTATTTTTTAACGTATCTGTTACTGTACCGACGACAGTAATTTTAACAGATCCTTGTGAGTAGGCCTTGTTTCCCACAATCGTAAAAAAACAGATCAGCAGTAACGCTGATGTCCATTGACCTTTACTAAAATTGTAAATAAATTTCATAAATATGAATTGAGTTTTCTTAATCAGTTTAGGGATTGATCGCGATTTTAAGGGTAGTTTACTAAGGCTGTCTTTACTGCGGGCTGTGGTACAAAGTGCTCATAAAGCCCTGTGCCAGGATGCGAAAAAGCGCCCGCTCCTTAGATGGAATAAAAAAAGTGTTCATACAGATTTGTTTAAGTTTATATATTGGTGACGTAAAACTATTGCATATGACACGACTGGAAAATGTATAAACCAATCATAATGATGGACAATAACATCATTCGCCATGAGAAGTCTTGATTTACTACATCGGCTTGACACTACCTTTATCAGGCGAGATGTATAAACTAATCATAATGATGGACAATAACACCAAAATATAAATTACATTTGCAACAGCCAGCAAAACGAGGAATGGAAGAGCACAAAAAAATAAAGGAAGGTTTTCTTGGGCAAAGGATGATTGTCTTGACGCCCAACATTAGAAAGGAGATCAAAGCCAATCCTTTGATAAATTCCTTTTATCTGACTGCAATCGGTTATTACCCGCATGCTGTTGGTCATGATCGCGAGCGGCTGCACGGAGCGAGTGAGTTTATTTTCCTCTACTGCATAGATGGAGAAGGCCGGGTCGAAATGAACGGAGAAGTATACCTGCTGAAAGCCAATACTTTTTTTATTATTCCAAAAAACATACCGCACCGTTATTATAGTTTAGCCAAAACACCCTGGAGTATTTATTGGCTACACTTTAGCGGAACAAACTCAAGAAAGATTTACGAGCGTTCCTTAATTGATGATGAGCACCATGTCCATGCCATTCCATTTGAACAATCCCGGATCAGCACATTTGATCAGATCTACAATACACTCGACAGAAGTTTCAATTCCCGGGATATGGAAATCATGAATTTCCGCCTGCTTTATTTTGTAACCTCATTCATCTATTACAGGGAGATCAATCCTGCAGTATACAACATAGATATGGTCAGCAATTCGATTGCCTTTATGAAAAAAAATGTGGATAAAAAGCTCAGCATTAACTTATTGGCAGAGGAACAAAATCTTTCTATCTCTCACTACCTGCGTCGTTTCAAAGCCAAAACCGGACAATCGCCGATTGTTTACCTCAACCAGCTCAAAATCCAGCAGTCCTGCCAGTACCTCTATTTTACAGACAAGAACATCAAAGAAATCTGCGCATTGCTGGGCATAGATGACCAGTACTATTTCTCAAGGCTCTTTACAAAACTCATTGGTACCTCTCCCTCTGCCTACCGGAAAGCCCATAAGAAATAATCAGCTAAAATATAAACCAGACATGTACCAGGCAATTTTAGATCATATCCGCAAATATGTAGTGCTCACCCAAGAGGAAGAGGAATTGCTCTGCCAGAACCTGGAATATAAAAAACACCCTAAAAAGGAATTTCTGCTCGAAGCCGGCAAAATCTGCAAAGGCAATTATTTCATAGTAAAAGGCTGCGTACGTCAGTATTTTATTAACAGAAAGCTCAACGAGCAGATCATCCATTTTGCGATAGAGAACTGGTGGATTGCCGACCAGGACAGCCTGATGACCGGGCAGCCATCGGCCTGTACTATCCAGGCGATAGAAGAAACCGAGGTGCTTTTACTTCCGGAAAAAAACAAAGCGGACTTATTCAGACAAGTACCTGTTCTGGAAACATATTTTGCACTCATCATGCGAAAGGCATTTGTAGCAGCTCAGCGCAGACTGGGTTATATCTTCAACATGACTGATGAAGAGCGCTTCAGACACTTCTCTTCTTTGTTTCCCGAATTCATGCAGCGGGTACCACAGTATATGCTGGCTTCTTATCTGGGCTTTACCCCTCAGTTCATGAGCCGTCTCAGGGCAAAGAAAAATTGACCTTAATTCTGCATAAAAAGTTCCTGCATTTTTGATTTTCTTAAACTCAGTTCATTTTTTGAGGCTGCATTGTTGCGCAACTTTGTTTTAACAAAAAACAAAGAAAATGAACAGAATCAGAATCAATCAGGCAGATCCGGCCGCATACAAAGCAATGTTTGCGCTGGACAAATACATCGAGAACTCAAGTCTCAGTAAAACACACTGGGAACTGATCAAAATCAGGGCTTCACAGATCAACGGCTGTTCTTTTTGTGTAGATAAACACAGCAAAGATGCCCGCGCCAGCGGCGAAACCGAACGCAGGATCTTTGCATTGAGCTGCTGGAAAGAAACCCCGTTCTTTGATGAGCAGGAAAGGGCAATATTACAGCTTACCGAAGAAGTAACGCTGATTGCAGGCAGGGTATCCGATGAGACTTATGACCGTGCAGCCGCTCTTCTTGATGATACTTATCTTGCTCATGTCATCATGGGCATCATTACGATCAATGCCTGGAACAGGATTGGGGTGAGCACCAAAATGGAACCTGAACTGGCTTAAACTTTCCTCGGCGCAAAGCAAGCACCTGTACGGTTATCGTATGGGTGTTTTGCTATTAAATATATCTCTGCGACACAAAGTAAATTGTAAAATAAGAAATTTTAATATACTTGATAAAGACCATTGCGCGCTCACATGGAAACCATCCATCGCTCAACATCTTAAACTCTAAACCTAAAATTATGGAATGGTATTTAAAAGTACTTAAAAGTTACAGCGATTTCCGCGGAAGATCCAGAAGAAAAGAATACTGGATGTATACACTGTTCACCATCATCGCAGCTATTATTGCGGCAATAATTGACAATCTCCTGAGGATAACCTTCAAAATTGATGTCGGCGGCACCTCGCAAAGCATCGGCCTTGGCTACATCTATTTGATATACGCGTTAGCCACCTTTATTCCCGGTCTGGCCGTCTCTGTTAGAAGATTGCACGACGTAGGTAAATCGGGCTGGTTCTTTTTAATCATTCTTATCCCTTTTGTAGGGGCCGTGTGGCTACTCGTACTTATGTGTACAGACGGACAATTGCAAATCAATAAATGGGGACCTAATCCTAAAGGAGACTTTGATGCCTTCACAGGATTTGAGCAAAAAGATCAGGTCGTTTAATCGATAAAATAACAACAAAAAAGGGCAGCATCTCTTAAATGCTGCCCTTTTTTGTTTAGCTCTTACGACCATTCTACAAACTTCGCAATACTCCTCTTATGCCTCATCCTCCAATACACACCATTCCCGTTTCTTGAACCATCTGAATTCGTATTGCCCTCAATACAAACTATAAAAGACGTTTGCATTCATTATCGTACCTCTCTGTTTCTACATCCTCATAGTCTTCGCATAATCCTTACAAGATGGCTGCAAGGTGGTTGGATGGTCCGGTGGATTGTGCAACCTTGCCGGGACGTTCTCTTGGCGTTGATTTTTTGGATGTCTAATAATATGACCATAATAGTCGTAGTAAGGAAGCAGAGGCCCGCCAGACCTCCAGTTAGCGAATCGCAAACTTGTTTTTCTTTACCTGCCTAATTTTGACTTTATAATCTTTAAAATCATGGATACTTTAGACAACGGACCTTTTGGCCATTTGAATGGCCGGGTGGGTAACGTGGTGAGCTACACCTGCATTTTTGAAACCTATACTGGCCCTACAAACCATTTACCTCATAAGTTTTCCCTTTTACCGTATTAAATTGAATCACATTATCCGAGATCTTCTTGTAGACGAATTTCTTTCCTGCGCTGGTCAATTTCGCTGTCCCTATACCCGGATAACTGGTTCTTCCTTTTGGTGAAGAATTAAACAATCATTATTAAAAACTATTCTGATTCGCAGAAAGGCCACTTAAAAAAACCTGCCAGGTCGGATGACATTCAAATTTGGAGTTTCGCTAACTATCTTTCAGCAACGTCAAATCAGATTACCAGTTTTCATCAAAAATGACCAAGACTAGTTTGGGTGAAATATACATAGGTATTGGATAGCCTTTGAACAGACATCGTACTCAGAGCACCCTGAGAGCAGGGTAAGTTCAGGTTTAGTTCATATTTTTTCTCAAAAAATGTGGACTAAACTCAGATTAAATATGTTTTGAGCGTGAAGGGAGCAACCAGCTTTCCTTGTGTCCAATTCATCGACACTTCAAAAATTACCCCGGGTTTTCAAACCGCTCACACTTCCTGTTGCCCAGACAGCCGGAAGCGCCGGCAATAGTTCGATGGTACGGTTTCCAATCTCCCCTTCCTGACTTTGCAATAGCATCTCGGCAACGCTAGCAGTATAGCCAAGGTTGCCATCGATCTGGAAAGGAGGATGCAAATCAAACAAGTTTGGTGCAATGCTTTTTTGGAACAAGGCAACGATGTGTTCGTGAGCTGCATTTCTGTCTTTAAGGCGGACAAAGAAATTGATGGTCCAAGCCCGGCTCCATCCCGTACCCGCTCCCCCATTTTTAAGCACTTAGCCAATGTTTTTCTGGCACCTTCAAATAATTCAGGTGTTTTCAAAGGGGTGATCTGATCGCCGGGATGAAGCGCAAATAGGTGTGATACGTGCCTGTATCCGGGCTCTGTTTCTTTATAATCTTCTACCCATTCCTGTATAGAGCCATCTTTTGCCAGTTGCACGGGCACCAGCTGCTTCATCGTATTACTCAGCGTATCAGCGAATTTAACATCCTGATGCAGGATCTTTGCTGCGCTGGTCCTGATGAACAGGTCGTTGATGATCTCCATATCCATCGTTGGCGCATAGGTCAGTTTTGAACCTTTGCCCGTCACGGGATCTACGTAATTGTTCTCAGGGCTATAGGAAGGTGAAGTAACCAGGCGGTTTTTTTGATCACGGATCAGAATATCGAGTACAAACTGAGAAGATTCCTTCATCATCGGATAGGCAGTTTTTCTTAAAAATGCCTGATCACCGTTAAACTCGTAATGCTCAAACATCGGCTGTGTGATC
>NZ_DATHGC010000226.1:0-11790 GCF_035317785.1 Pedobacter sp.
CCAGAACCGAGGGCGATTTTAAACCAAGGGGCGCAAGGAGTTCAGATGGAGGCTTCAAACCCAGGAGTTCAGGAGCGGGGGCTTTTAAAGAGGGAAGCTCCAGAGAAACCCCTCCGGGTGAAAAAACCCGCAGTTATATAAAGAAAGACAATTTCAGTTCCGGAGGTGATCAGCCTTTCAGGAAATTCGATGATAAAAAAGGTTCTGCTTCAAGGACTACAGACAGCAGACCATTCAGAAAAAGAGATGATGAGCAGGCCAAACAGGGCTTTAAGCCTTGGGAAGGACGGCCAGAGCGTTCTGAGCGTGGAGAAAGTGGCGAACACGGAGCAAAGGGCAGTCGCCAGGAACGCAACAATACCTGGAACGGTCCTGAAAAAGCACCTACTATGCGCGCCAGGAAAAATGCCCCGGTAAAAGAGGATGACGGACTGATCCGTCTGAACCGTTACATTTCAAACTCCGGCATCTGTTCAAGGCGTAAAGCCGATGAGCTGATTGCCGCAGGGGTGGTGTCGGTAAACGGCGTTGTGGTTTCAGAACTCGGCCAGAAAGTTGATCCGTTCAAGGACGAGATCAGGTATAACGGTGAATTGCTGAAACGTGAAAAGAAAATTTATGTGATCCTGAACAAACCAAAGGATTACATTACGACCACTGATGATCCGCAGGAACGCAAAACGGTGATGCAACTGGTGGAAAAAGCGAGCCGCGAACGCATTTATCCGGTTGGCCGCCTTGACCGCAATACTACCGGTCTCCTTTTGATGACCAATGACGGTGATCTTGCAGACAAGCTCTCGCATCCAAAAAATGGCATTACCAAAATATACCATGTAGAACTGAGCAAAAGTCTGAGCCAGGGAGACCTGAACAAGATCCAGTTTGGACTGGAGCTGGAAGACGGCATCATTAAACCGGATTCGGTATCTTATGTGACCGGCGGTTCAAAACGTGAGGTGGGGATCCAGATCCATAGCGGCAAGAACAGAATTGTGCGCAGGATATTTGAGCACCTGGGCTATGAGGTGGTGAAGCTGGACCGTGTGGTGTACGGCAACCTGACTAAAAAGGATCTTCCGCGCGGAAGATGGCGCTTTCTGGAAGAACATGAGCTGATACAGATCAAGCATTTGATAAAATAATTAGATATGAAAAGATTCCTTCTTGCACCTGTTTTACTGCTGGCTTTACAGAGCTGTGCACAACAAAGTAATTACAACCTGTTAATTGGTACGTATACCAATGGCGGAAAAAGTGAGGGGATCTATGTCTATACCTTTAACACACAAACTGGTGATGCTCAGGCAAAAAGTATAGCCAAAGGCATGGAAAACCCCAGTTACCTGACAGTAAGCGACAACAACAGGTTTGTTTACAGCGTCAATGAATCGGGTGAAAAAAGTGCGGTAAGCGCTTTTTCATTTGACGGGGTCAATGGCGTGCTTAAATTTCTGAACACACAGCCAACTCAGGGCGCTGACCCCTGCTACATCATTGCTGATGAAAAGCATGTGATCTCTGCCAATTATTCGGGCGGGAGTGCTTCTGTCTTCGGGATCCAAAAGGATGGTTCTCTTGGGGCGTTGAAACAACTGGTACAGCACAGCGGCAAAAGTGTAAATACGAGCAGGCAAAATGCTCCGCATGTACACATGGCGGCTTTTAGTCCTGACCGTAAATATGCATTGCTGAACGACCTTGGGACAGATAAAGTATACATCTATAAATACAATGCCGGGCTTTCCAGGGATGTTCTGGTACCCAATGACAGCGTAGCCATAACACCAGGGGCAGGCCCGAGGCACATTACTTTTAGCAAAGACGGAAAATATGCCTACCTGCTCCATGAAATGGATGGGGGCGTGACGGCTTTTAGCTATGGCGGTGGCCGGCTGAAGATTATCCAGGAAACCAAAATTACTGAGGATGGTTTTACCGGTGAGAACGGAGCCGCAGACATACACCTTTCGCCTGACGGGAAGTTCTTGTATGCCAGCAACAGAGGAAGCGAAAATAAGATCACGATATTCGCTGTTGAAAAAGGAGGCATATTGAATAAAACCGGCCAGGTTAGCACACTGGGAAAAGGTCCAAGAAATTTCGTCATTGATCCCAGCGGCAAATTTCTGCTGGTAGCCAATCAGGGAAGCGATGCCGTGGTGGTCTTTGAACGTGACCTGGTCAGTGGTGCGCTGAAGGATACCGGAAAAAGAATCAATGTGGGCGCACCGGTTTGTCTGGTGTTTGCTCCGGTTAAATAAAACTAGGCCTCATGCAGCTTCAGCTGCTCTTCGATCACTTTATTGTAGTAATCGACATATAGCGGCAGGATCTTTTTCAGGTCAAAGTCCTTTGCCCTGATCAGCGCATTTTCTTTAAACTGTTTCAATACGGCATCATCGCTTAGGATGCTGATCGCTTTTGCTGCCATATCATCCACATCACCGACATTGCTCATATAGCCGCAAAAACCATCGATATTCAATTCCGGTAAACCGCCGGCGTTGGAAGTAATCGCCGGTACTTTGCAGGCCATAGCTTCCAGTGCTGCAAGACCAAAGCTTTCCGATTCTGAAGGCATCAGGAAAAGATCAGAAACCGAAAGGATCTCTTCTATCGCATCCTGCTTGCCAAGGAAACGGACATGATCGCAAATGCCTAAACTGCGGCACAACTGTTCATCAGAGGCCCTTTCCGGTCCGTCGCCGACCATCAAAAGTTTGGAAGGGATAACTTCCTGGATCTTTTGGAACATCCGGATCACGTCAGCTGTATTTTTTACTTTCCTGAAGTTTGAGGTGTGGATCAGGATGCGTTCGTTGTTTGGGGCAATGGCTTTTTTAAAGTGGTCTTTTGGCTTCAGACTGAACCTGGTAAAATCTATAAAATTTGGAATGACCTTGATTTCGGTCTTGATGTCAAAGTGTTTTTCTGTATCGTCCTTTAAGCTTTGGGACACTGTGGTCACGCCGTCAGACTTGTTGATGGAAAAGGTCACTACCGGTTTATAGGTCGGGTCTTTGCCTACAAGGGTGATGTCGGTACCGTGCAGGGTGGTCACAAACGGAATATTGATGCCATAGGTTTCCAGGATCTGCTTGGCCATAAATGCTGCCGAGGCATGCGGAATGGCATAGTGAACATGCAGGATATCCAGCTTTTCAAACCGCACTACATCGACCAGCTTGCTGGCCAGTGCCGATTCGTATGGGGCGTAATCAAACAAAGGATAGTCCCTGACGGAAACCTCGTGATAAAATAAGTTGGCGGAGAAAAAGTCTAACCTGGCAGGCTGACTGTATGTGATGAAATGAACCTGATGGCCTTCATCGGCGAGCGCTTTACCTAATTCCGTAGCAACTACACCACTACCTCCAAAGGTCGGGTAACAAACAATACCTATTTTCATTAATGTATTTTTACGATACAAAGTACTGCACTTAAACTGAGCTTTGTGTTAAACAATTGCAATTATTTAAATTCAAACAGGGATGTTACCGGGACTTCATTTCTGCCTGGATGACCAGGTACATTTCATTGGGTCTCTGGGTACCGATATAATATTCGAAGCCGTCGTGGTCTGTAAGCACCACTACATCTTTGCCGGAGGAATAAAACCGGATGCTGCCTTTGCGGTGGAGGTTATAAACCGGGTTGTTGAAAAAATAATTGCTGTAGGTGTCTTTTCTTACTGC
This sequence comes from Pedobacter sp., assembly GCF_035317785.1. Taxonomy (GTDB): domain Bacteria; phylum Bacteroidota; class Bacteroidia; order Sphingobacteriales; family Sphingobacteriaceae; genus Pedobacter. The sequence goes on from NZ_DATHGC010000226.1 coordinate 3,699, forward strand.
TGAGATCGTGTTCAGGTCTATGACTACTTTTTTGGTTGTCCACAGCCCGTCAATGATGATTTTTTTATCATTGATGATGGTTTTATACTGGATAAGAAAAAGTAAAGCAATAGAAACACCGATGATGCCAAAACCGACCACAATGAACAGGTCCTGGGTATTGTCGCGGTCACGCTCATAAACATAGGCCGCAAAACAGAATGCTGCCATAACCAATCTGATGCAGATACGGATATAATCGCGTCCGATGTATTGTTTTTCAAGAAAAGCGTAGCGGTTTCCCATTTGTTTAATTTTAGTATAAAGTTACTGGTTTTTTATGGTCTGCTAAAAACTGAAGCATTTATTCTTGTTTATTCAGGTAATCAACAGGCCTGAGTTCGAAAATAACGGTCTTTTTTGTGGATGCGGTTACTTTATAACGGTTGTCCTGCCTTAATCCGCATACCCAGATCACTTCTCCGTTGCCGTTAATCAGCAGGGGAACATGCTCCTTTTCGCTAAGGGGAATCTTTTCATCAATAAAAAAATCACTTAGTTTTTTAAAAGTCTTCATTCCCATCGGGCTAAATTTATCTCCCGGCTGCCAGGTCCTGATCAGTAACGGATAGATCAGTTTGACGGCATCGACGAATGCTTTGTTACTGGCATTCTCAAAAAAAGGAAGCGCTGATGAGGAAATAAAGATTTGGTGACAGGGCAGCTCGATGAAATGGTCGTGCTGATGAATAAAAACTACGGGCTGACCGGCATGATCTGTTAAAAGATCTATGATCAGGTCCTTGCGGTCGATGACCAGACGGTGCGTGCTGCTGTAAAAGGTCGTTCCGCTCTGCTTGTCGATGGACTGCAGCACCTCTGCTGCTACAGCTTCGGAAAAATCAAAGGGCTTAAGCAGCTCAAACAGCAACAATTGCTGTGGATGCAACGCTTTTATTTTGGCTATAGAAAGGTGCCAGTTGTGATTTCCTGGTAGCAGAATCTGTTCTCTAAGCACAGCAACAGCATTTTGGAGCACCATTTCGGTCTCGGCAAACCGCCGGACGTTTTGCTGAAAGGTCTGCCCGAGACTGGGGTTGATCTCTCTCAGCTGCGGCACCACATGGTGCCTGATCTTGTTACGGGCGTAATCGTCGGACAGGTTGGAGCTGTCTTCCACATAGTCCAGGTGGTTATTTTCGATGAGCCGGTCTATTTCTGCGCGTGTTAAAAACAGCATGGGCCTGATCAGTTTACCTCTTTTTGGCAGGATGCCGTGCAGCCCTGCGATACCTGTTCCCCTGGTCAGGTTCAGCAGTACAGTTTCCATAACGTCATCCAGGTGCTGCGCCAGCGCGATCACTTCATATTCATGGCTGAGGCGGACTTCTTCAAACCAGTCGTACCGCAATGTCCTGGCAGCCATTTGCGTAGACACTTTGTTGGCGGCCGCATAATCTTTTGTTTTAAAATGCGTTACATGAAAAGGGACATCAAGGGTTGCGGCCAGTATTCTGACAAAGCTTTCATCTCTTTGGGATTCGTCTGCGCGCAGACCAAAATTGCAATGGGCTATACCAAAATGATATCCCGCGAGTTTAAAAAGGTGGGCCATCAGCACTGAATCTTTCCCTCCGCTCACAGCCAGCAGGACTTTATGTCCTTCAGAAAAAAGCGCGTTGCTGCTGATGTGATCTTTAAAATATTGGAGGGCTAACATCTTTCAAAAATAACAACTAACTTTGTAAAGTGCAGAAAATACGCCTTTTCTTTATCTTATTTATGTTGCCGCTCTCTCTGCTGGCCCAGCAGAGAACCAAAATTATCCTGCAGCATGCCGATAAAGGGAGCAGCAATGCCGGGGAAAAAGCTTCTTATTTTAAGAACCCCATATTCCGGCACCTTAATGCAGTCATGACCTGCGACAGCGCAGTATTGTACCAGGAAAAAAATACCTTTGAAGCTTTCAATAACGTGCACATTGTACAGGGCGACACGATAAATATTTATTCTGACCACCTGGTCTATGACGGAAATACCAAGATCGCACACCTGACCAGTAATGTGCGCATGATTGACAAGGAATCGGTACTGACCACCAATATCCTGGATTACAATATGGGCAGCAAGGTGGGCACCTATGTTGAAGGCGGTAAAATTGTCAATAAGGATGTAACACTGACCAGCAAGAACGGCTATTATTTTTCCAACAGCCGTGATGCCTATTTCAGGTACAATGTGGTGGTGGTGACCCCTGAATCCCGGATCACTTCTGATACGATGCGGTACAATACCCTGACCAACTGGTCTTACTTTTACGGCCCTACCAATATCAAGGGCAAGGGTGACAACCTCTATACGGAAAACGGCGCATACAACACCAAAACGGAATACGCTTATTTTGGAAAAAAGAACCTTTATACAAATGCCTCAAAGTCATTAAAGGGCGATAGTTTGTATTATGACGGAAAAGCGGGATACGGAAAAGCGGTGCGGAATATTATTTTTAAGGATACAGCGGACAAAACGGTCTTGTATGGTCAGCTTGGTTATTATTATAAGATCGATGAGCGGGCCCTGGTGACTAAAAATGCCTATGTGGGGATGGGGACAAAGGACTCGGTCACAGTAAACAAAAAACTGGTGCCGGATAGTATCTGGATGGGCGCCGATACGCTGGAGACTCAGATGGTACTCCGGAAAACACTGAAACTTATTGAATTTCCGGTATTAAAAAAAGACAATGAACTGGGTGAGGAGGAAAAGCCGGACCCGAAAACTGCGGGCGCAAAGAAGGGCCCTGCTTCGGCAAGGAATAAGCTGACAGCAAAAGCTCCGCCCCCTGCCCCGCCTAAGAAAAAACTATCCAGGAAGGAGAGAAAGGCTGCATTAAAGGGTAAACTCACAGACAGTACAAAGATTGCCCCTTTAACAGACAGCCTGTCCAAAGACAGTTTGCTCAAAATACCCGGGGCAGACAGCCTGATCAAAAGCCTTGCAAAAGATACTACATTGCTCAAAAAGGCTGATTCTTTAGCAAATGCAAAGGGGGCCAAAGATTTGCTGAAAGCTGTCAGGCCGGGCAATGTCCATAAAACGGACAGCTTACTGAAAAAGAATCCTGTTGTTAAAAAAACAGCAGATACTTTATTGAAAAAGGGAGCTGTTGTGTTGAAAAAAACAGATTCTGCCCTGCTAAAAAAAGGCGTGCTGAAGGATACGGTACCGCCAAATCCTTTGGATACGGTCAAGACAAGATCGATCAAGGCCTATCACCACGTGCGTGTTTTTAAATCAAACATGCAGGCTGTCGCCGATTCGCTTTTTTATACTGCGGCGGACTCCACCTTGCGCTGGTATGGCAGCCCGATCTTGTGGTCGCAAGGCTCTCAGCAAACCGGCGACACGATCTACGTCCGTCTGAAAAATAACAAACTCAATACCCTGCAGGTACTGGAAAATGGCTTTATGGTTAATGTAAATGCGGACTCCGCGAAATTCAACCAGGTCAAGGGAAAACTGATCACGGCCTTCTTTAAAGACGGGGAAATGAGCAATATGTTTGTAGACGGAAATGCGGAAAGCATTTATTATACCCGTGATAAGGACAGCGTATATACAGACATGAGCCAGACCGTCAGCGCCAGGATAAAAATCCTGTTCAAAAATAAAGAGATCACCGATCTGCTGACCATAAAAGATCCGGAAGGGGTAAGAATCCCTGTCAAAGAATTAACCGAAGAAAAAATGCTGACCGGATTTATCTGGAGACCGGAATTCCGGCCGCTTTCAAAAAAGGAGGTGATCACGGGTAAGGCAAAAGCTAAACCAGGCAGCACTAAGGAAAAGTCAGCGGTGAAAAAAATAACGGTGAAGAATGGCAAGGCGATTGAAACCATAATGAATAAAGCCAAAACCCTGGTGCCGGATTCGCTCAAAAAAGAGGTGGCACTTCCTGATTCCATTCCGGACCTTTCCGGAAAAATCGATTCTCTGCAGAAAAAGGTTCCGGCATTACCTGTAAAACCAGGCTCAGTGCCTGCAAAAGTAGATTCTTTGAGTAAAAAATTAAGCCCGGTTATTAAGAAAGCCGATTCTGCAATTAAGAAGGATCTGCCTGTCCCTTTAAAAAAGCAATAAGTTTCTGCATGGCTATTGCCCTGTGACTGATCCTGTTCTTTTCTGTCATGCTCATTTGGGCAAAAGTCACATTATAACCAAAAGGCTCAAATACAGGATCATAGCCAAAGCCCTGATCGCCAGCCGGAACTTGCCGGATTGTCCCCTCTATCACCCCTTCAAACAGGGTGTTCTTCCCATTTTTCATCAGGGAGATCACTGTTTTAAAACGGGCCTTTCTATTGGTGACTCCTTCCATTCTCTGAAGCACCAGTTCCAGGTTAATCCGATCGTCTTTGATTCCCGAGTAACGGGCTGAGTATATGCCTGGTTCATTGTTCAGTGCTTCGATCTCCAGTCCGCTGTCGTCTGCGAAGCAATCCTGCTGATAATGTTCAGTCACGTAGCTGCTTTTAAGGATCGCGTTCTCCTCAAAAGAATTTCCTGTTTCGGGAATGTCTACCGTGCAGCCAATATCGGTAAGGGTCAGGATTTTATACTGACTGCCAAGAATGGATTGTATTTCTTCGGCTTTGTATTTATTGTTGGTGGCAAAGACCAGCTCCTTTATCATATTCCCAGTTGTTTCAGGCTTCCCCACAATACTTTCTTGCCGTTCTGATCTTCTTCCAGTTTACGGAGCTCTGCCGAAAAGATCAGTTTTACTTCTCCTTCTGTGACCACGGTATTTTCAGGATGGTCACTTAAGCTGAGGTGCCGCGGGGACACGCCGAACGCAAAGACAATAACGCTTGAAAAATGATCCTGAAGCTGTGCGAAGCTAGCATCAGTGTAATGTGCATAATTCATCAGGGCAAAATCATTGGCAGTAAGGTTCACTGACTTTACAATTTTCCTGAGCAGCTCCCTGCCTTTCTCGTCGCTTACATCGTTTTCCTGATCGTTGACCAGGATCAGTATGTTGCGTTTGTTATTTCCAAGAAATTTAAAAGCGGGTGCGGCTGTTTTTACCTCTTTTGGTACTTCCCCCATCGTTTCCTCTTGCACTTCTCTGTTTTGCTGTACTTCAGGTTCAGTAACCAGGTAAATATCGTCCGTGAAAAATAAGCGTAGGGCCTGTTCGTCTGTTGTAAGTTGGCTCAGCATTAATGATAATTTTATTGGAAATCTTTTTTCTGTTAAAATTAGTTAAATATCTCATTATAGTGCCTTTATTTATTACTTTTATGCCTTAAAATTTACACCACAATTTCTTTTGAGAAAAGTTTACTGCGTCATTATACTGTCTTTTGTTACAAGTGCCATATTTGCGCAGAATGTAGCTATAGTAAATGGAAAGCCCCTGAGCAGCAGAGAGTTTATGTGGTTTTATAAAAAGAACCATGCAGGCAATGCCGGTGCGTCTTATAGCGATTTGGAAACTTATCTGAACCTTTATATTGACTTTAAACTCAAGGTTCTGGATGCTAAAGAATTGGGTCTGGATAAAGATACGGCTTACCTGGCAGAGGTAAAGGATTATGAACTGTCTTTGAACACGCAAAAAAGAGTTTCTAAATCTAAGCCTGAATATACTTTTATGGCAAACGAGTACAGGGATGCGGTTCTGATGTTCAACCTTACAGAGCAAAAGATCTGGGAAAAGGCACAAAACGGAGAAACTGAGCTCCGTGCTTTTTATGACGGGCACAAAAATGATTATCCGCAAGGCTCTTTTGAAGAGATAAAGGGACAGGTCATTACAGATTATCAGCAAAGCCTGGAAAACCAGTGGATCGCGGCATTGCGGAAACGGTATACCGTAAAGATCCACCCGGATGAGCTAAAAAAACTGGCGAAGCATTAAATTACCGCCGATAAAATATATAATATTAAATTTGCAAAAGAGAATACAATTGAACAACCATAGAATGAGGAAATTTTTAATAATAGCATGCGGATTGATTTGTTTGTTTACCGGCACGCAGGCACAAAAGAAAAATATAGACAAGGTTATTGCAGTTTTAGGAAGCAACATTATTTTACTTTCAGATCTGAACCAGCAGTACGCACAATACTTAAATTCAGGAAACCCGGACAATCCGGCTATAAAATGCTATATCCTCCAGCAGATCCTGACACAAAAACTGTTAAAGCAGCAGGCGGAAATTGACTCGATAGAAGTAGATGAATCCATGGTTGACGAGGAAGTGGACAAGCGTATGCGCTACCAGATCCAAAAAGCCGGCGGCCAGGAAAGACTGGAGCAGTTTTTAAACCGCTCAGTGCTCCAGTATAAGGATGAGATCAGACCTGACATCAAAGAGCAGCTGATCTCCAACAAAATGCAGCAAAAGATCACACAGGAGGTCATCGTTACCCCATTAGAAGTAAAACGCTATTTTGACGGGTACAAAAAAGACAGCCTTCCTGATATTCCTACTGAGTTTGAGATTGGTGAAATTGTACTGCATCCTAAACTGACAAAGGCAGAAAAGCAGAAGACCTATGATAAAATTGATGCTTTGAGACTGAGGGTGAAAAGCGGCGAGGATTTTGCGTTCTTAGCCAAAACTTATTCAGAAGATACGGGTTCTGCTCCGGACGGGGGTGACCTTGGATTCTTTGACCGTAAGCAGATGGTGAAGGAATTTACGGCATGGGCTTTCAAATTAAAACCAGGTGAAATGTCCCCGGTATTTGAGACAGAGCACGGATACCACATCCTTCAGGTCATCGAGCGCCGCGGGGAACAGGTTCAGGCCCGCCACATCCTTATTCGTCCGCAAACAACTCCTCAAAGTATGGAGCGGGCTAAACTTCATGCAGATACCATTTATAAAAGCATTGCTGACAAGAAACTTCCTTTTTCAACCGGGGCATCTTTGTATTCAGACAATAAAGATTCGCAATACAACGGAGGTATGCTGTTGTATGCTGATCAGCAAACTGCGAGGACAACATTCATTCCTGCGGACAAACTGGACCCCAAAGTATTCCTTGTTGTAGATACCATGAAAGTTGGAGAAATTTCAAAACCAGTGGCTTTTACTGAACCCGACGGAAAAGAGGGTTATAAAATCTTGTATCTGAAATCAAAGATCCCTCCTCATAAAGGTAGCCTGGAACAGGATTACGCCAAATTTAAGGAGCAGGCACAGCAGGAAAAGACCAACAGAATATTAAGTGACTGGTTTGAGAAAAGAAGAGAAGATACCTACATCAGGATTGACGATGAGTACAGCAGTTGCGCTGAGTTACAGATCTGGACTAAAAATATGACTGCTAAAAAATAATAATATATGCAGTTTGAAAATGACATTAAAGCGGTAGACGCCCTTCATCTGGCCTATAACAATATCAAATCAGAAATCGGCAAGATCGTTATCGGACAGGAAGAGGTCGTAAAATCAGTTCTGATCTCTATATTTAGTAACGGTCATTGCCTTTTGGTTGGTGTTCCCGGACTTGCCAAAACATTGCTGGTGCAAACCGTGGCTGATGTAATGGACCTGCAGTTCAACAGGATCCAGTTTACACCCGATCTGATGCCAAGCGATATCATCGGTGCGGAGATCCTGGGTGAAGACAGGAATTTCAAATTCATTCACGGCCCTGTATTTTCAAACATAGTTCTGGCAGACGAGATCAACAGAACACCTCCGAAAACGCAGGCGGCTTTACTGGAAGCCATGCAGGAAAAAGCGGTTACAGCGGCTGGTCAGCGGCATGTACTGCCAAATCCCTTCTTTGTACTGGCTACACAAAATCCTATTGAACAGGAAGGCACATACCCGCTTCCGGAAGCACAGCTGGACCGTTTTATGTTCAACATACACCTGGACTACCCTTCTTTTGCAGAAGAGCTGACGATAGTAAAAAGTACAACCAGCAATACTGATGTAAAGCTTAAAAAGATCATAGATGCCAAACAGATCCAGTATTTTCAAAAACTGATCAGAAATATCCCGGTGACAGATAACGTGGTAGAGTATGCCGTGAAGCTGGCGAGCAAAACACGTCCGAATACTGCCCTGGCTACCGAAGATATCAA
>NZ_DATHGC010000227.1:0-4734 GCF_035317785.1 Pedobacter sp.
AGGCTCTTGACCAAAAAACGGATGCAATGGCCAGAGAAAAACAAATTAAAGCATGGAAGAGCAGGAAAATGATTGAAAAACTCATCAGGGAAGATTAGCTCAGCTGGTTCAGAGCATCCCGATTTTACATCGGGAGGGTCAAGCCTCGAACCCAGTATCTCCCACAAAAGACCACCTCAACAGGTGGTCTTTTTTCATTTATGTACCATTCATATCATTTATCCTGCTTATTTTAGCGTTAAAGTGTTAAACACTTAACTAATAAATATAGCCAACCTAAATTACACCAATGCCAAGCCCTGCCCAGCCTATACCCTACAAACCCGTTAGCTTCTCCAAAACTGTCCTTACAGAATTAATGATCCCCTCCTATTCGAATTTCGGGGGCAAGATCCATGGTGGTATTTTACTTTCACTGATGGACAAAGTGGCGTACGTTTGCGCGTCTAAACATGCCGGAAATTATTGCGTAACCGCCTCTATTGATACGGTGAACTTTCTGGAACCCATTGAAGTAGGGGAACTCGTATCACTAATGGCCTCTGTAAATTACGTAGGCAAAACTTCGGTAGTAGTGGGGATAAGAGTAGTTTCTGAAAATGTGAAAACAAATGAGGTAAAACATACCAATACCAGCTATTTTACCATGGTTGCCAAGGATGAAAACAACCAGCCGACCGAAGTACCAGGACTTGTGCTGGCAAACAGCGATGACATCAGGAGGTTTATCCGGGCCAAAAGCCGAAAAGAGATCAAGCAAAATTACCGCAAAGAACTCGAAGAGATCAGTATACCTGCCAATGACGAACAGTGCAAAACACTGCTGGCCGGAGAACGCTGCATCCTTCTTTAACAAACAGAAGCATGCCTGAATTCAATTCACAGGTTCCGGATAAAAGTTCTAGCTTTGTCGGAATTTAGTTAACCACATTTTCAAATTATATCACCAGTTATGACCATCAGTCCAAGAACACGCGGATTTATTTGCCTTACATCACATCCGGAAGGATGCAAACAAAATGTATTAAAACAGATCAATTATGTGAAATCTAAAGGCCCCGTAAATGGTCCTAAAAAAGTTCTGGTTATCGGTGCTTCGACCGGCTTTGGACTGGCTTCAAGGATTACCAGCGCTTTTGGTGCGGGTGCTTCTACCATTGGTGTATATTTTGAAAAACCAGGTAGCCCCGGCAAGACTGCTTCGGCCGGCTGGTACAATACCGCAGCTTTTGAGGACTTTGCCAATGAAGCAGGCCTCTATGCAAAAAGCATTAACGGAGATGCATTCTCCAATGAAATCAAACAGCAGACCATCGAGCTGATCAAAGCCGACCTGGGACAAATAGACCTGGTGATTTACAGTCTGGCCTCGCCAAAAAGGGTTCATCCGCTGACAGGAGAAACCCACAACTCTGTACTTAAGCCCATAGAAGGCGATTTTAGTGATAAAACAGTTGACTTTCACACGGGCATCGTCTCCACTGTTTCCATTACTCCGGCAAACGATGAAGAGATTAAAAACACGGTCGCCGTAATGGGTGGTGAAGACTGGGAAATGTGGATAGACGCATTAAAGAAAGAAGGCCTGCTTGCACAGGGCGCTACAACAGTGGCCTATTCTTACATCGGCCCGGAAGTTACAGAGCCAGTATACCGCAAAGGTACGATCGGCCGGGCCAAAGATCACCTGGAAGCAACAGCATTTACCATTACAGACAAGCTTCAAGATATCGGCGGAAAAGCATACGTATCTGTAAATAAAGCACTGGTCACACAGGCAAGTTCCGCCATTCCGGTAATTCCTTTATACATTTCGCTGCTTTACAAGGTAATGAAAGCCAAAGGAATTCATGAAGGCTGTATCGAGCAGATCAGCAGGTTGTTCCGCGAGCATTTGTATTCGGGTAATGCCCTGCAAACAGATGAAAAAGGAAGGATCAGGATAGACGATTGGGAAATGAGAGCCGACGTACAGGAAGAAGTATTCACCCAATGGCAAAAAGCAACCACCGAAACCCTACCCGAAATTGGTGACCTTGAGGGCTATAAACAGGATTTCTTCAATCTTTTCGGATTTGAAGTTGCAGGAGTAAATTATGATGCAGAGGTTGAAGAAGTAGTAGCAATCCGCGGACTGCAAGATTAATATTGACATTCATAGTAATTTGTTATCTTTAGTATAAAACTATTGATAACCAAATATGAATGCTATGAAAGTATTTTTTCTCCTGGTATTGACTACCCTAACTTTTAATGTTCTTGGACAAAATGTTGCCGTAACCGGCGCATGGGAATTGAGGAACGGCGATGAACAGCATCAGCTTTTCTTTCAGGACGGATTTTATCTGCACACAGTCCACAACGGATCCCAGTTTGTATCCAGCCAGGGAGGTAATTATGAAGTAAAGGACAATACGCTTAAAGGAAAATTGCTGTTCAATACTGCTGATTCAACCAGTGTGGGAACAAGTATGGATGTCCAGTTTTCTGTTTCAGGAGGCCAGCTCTCCTTAGACCTGCAGGATGGCAGGATAAACTTTAACCGCCTCGATGATGGAAAGGCGCCGCTAGCCGGTGTCTGGCGCATTACCGGAAGAAAAGGCGAAGACGGGAAATTAACCGATATACATCAAAGCGGCACACGGCAGACCTATAAGATGCTGACGGGAACCAAATTTCAATGGGTAGCCATAGATCCGGGCAAAAAGCAGTTTTCAGGAACAGGTGGCGGCTCTTATACTTTTAAGGATGGCAAATACACTGAAAACATAGAATTCTTTTCGCGGGACAATACCCGTGTGGGTGCTTCATTAGTTTTTGACGGAAAACTTGAAGACGGCAACTGGCACCATAGCGGTTTAAGCAGCAAGGGCGCAAAGATCTACGAAGTCTGGAGCAGAGTCAAAGAATGAAGGACTATGGCTTACTAGGTTATTTAAGCTGATAAGCCATGACACTTTTCTTAAAAAATGTAGGGATATAAACGATCTTCTTGGCCGGATCATAACCAATATCTGCGGTATTGATCTTTTGCAGATGCGTATCGAGCAGCAGCTCGTTCCTGCCATCGGCATATACGTAGAAAACGTAACCTCCCCAGGCTGAGAACAGCCAGTCGCCATTCCCTATCGGCTCAATTCCGTCGCCACCTTGAGGTAGCCCCGCTATTTTGACCATACTTTTATCCGCAGCCGCTTTGAGCAGGTTTTTGCCCCCGCCCGCAATGAACAGCTGATCGCCAACGGCCTTAAGGCCATTCAGGCCATCAATGTTTTCCATGTAGACCTCTTCCTTGTCATTGGTAATCCTGTGGATCTTTTTTGTTCTCGAGTCCGAAACGTAGACAATACCCTGATCGCTTACCGTCAGGTCGTTCAAAAAAGCGGACCCTGGTATGGGTATGGTCAGTTCTACCTTTGCCTTTGCGATGTCGATCACTACCACATCGGTCACATCAGCTACATAGAGCCTGTTTTTGTAGATGCCCATTCCTTTGGGAGAATTCAGGCCGGTCACCCAGTCCAGGTTGATCACCTTACCATTCATGTCCAGTTTTCCAATTCCGCCAATGCCGTCCTTTGCATCGGCGCTGTTGCCCATTATAGCGACATACAGCACTTCGGCTTTTGCATCCGCCAGTACAGACTCAGGCATGTTTATGATACTGTCTGTTTCCCAGAGCTTTTCAAGTTTATACTGAGCGTTCAGGTTTAAGCCCAGCAAAATCATCACAGATAAACACAGGTATTTTTTCATGATACTTTTTTTAGTATTCAACAATCACGATGAATTTAAATAAAAATCAATGAATCAGGGAAAAATATTGCTTATCCTATTTCTTTTTTTACAATTGCATATTGCTAAATCGGTATAATTATCTGTTTATTTGTATTTACTAATAAACACAACACACAAATTAAACCTTTACGAGTATGCTGCTGAGCATTTTAAATTCAATTTTTTGTATTGCATTCCTTGCGTTTGCGTACTTAAATCTAAATGATGTCGACCCCTGGCTCTGGGTACCTATATATATGGTAGCCTCCATTTGTTGTGGATTTGCCATATTTAATAAATTTTACCCGAATGTTTACCTCGGAGCCATATCTTTCTATCTGGTTTACGCCGTCATCCTGTTTTTTTCAAAAGATGGTGTGCGCGACTGGATAACAAAGTACAAAAGCCCAAGTTTAGTAGAGAGCATGCAGGCAACCAAACCCTATATCGAAAAGACCAGGGAATTCTTTGGTTTATTGATTATCAGTACCGCCCTTGCGATCAACTATTTTATGGCGCCCAATATAGGATAAAACATGCTTTTAACAGAATTAGAACGGATCATCAGACGCAATCTGAGCAGTGAGGCAATGGATTGGCTGGAACAAAAGATCAGCCTGGTGAAAATGGAAGAGAAAACCTTACAATTGAACCTGACCTTTTCGCACATTCCGAGGTTTGCAGAAAAAAAGACAATAGCACTGCTGCCACCAGAAGCTGCAGAAATAGCTAAACTGCTTCCCGGCTTTGAAATATCCGGCTGGACTACAGACCGTCTTTGCCGCATCTACTTACTGATGCAGGTACCTGATCAGGACAAAGCAGTGTACCTCCGGAAGATCAATGGCCTTTTTACAGCCGCTGAGATGAATGAGCAGGCCGCATTATATTCTGCCTTACCTGTTTTTAGTTATCCGGAGGAATGGATACACCGATGTGAAGAAGGCATCAGGAGCA
>NZ_DATHGC010000228.1:0-26210 GCF_035317785.1 Pedobacter sp.
TGTGCGGCCTCATGTCTTTGGCACCCAAAGCACAGTTAAAGCCGATGCTCAGCGGGTTGGCATGAATGACCGAGTTCAAAAACGCTTCAGCCGTTTGTCCGGATAAAGTTCTTCCCGAGGCATCGGTAATCGTGCCGGAGATCATGATCTCTATTTTTCGTCCAATGACCTCTTCGTATTTTTTTATGGAAAAAATCGCAGCCTTGGCATTTAAGGTATCAAAAATCGTTTCAATCAGCAGCAAGTCTGAGCCGCCGTCTACCAAACCACGGACCTGCTGGTAATAAGCATCTACCAGCTCGTCAAAAGTAAGGGCCCTGAAACCAGGATCGTTCACATCCGGTGAGATGGATAAAGTTCTGTTGGTAGGCCCTACAGCACCGGCCACGAAGCATTTGCGGTCAGGATTGGCGGCCATAAACTCATTCACCGCCTCTTTGGCAATTTTAGCCCCTTCATAGCTCATTTCATAGTCGAGCTCTTCCATCTGGTAATCGGCCAGGGAAATGCGCTGGGTGCTGAAGGTGTTGGTTTCAATAATGTCTGTACCGGCCTTTAAATATTCGGTATGGATGGCCTTGATGATATCAGGGCGTGTGATGTTGAGCAAATCATTGTTGCCTTTTACATCACAGGGGTGATCCTTAAAACGTTCTCCTCTGAAATCCTCTTCAGTCAGGACATATCGCTGGATCATGGTGCCCATCGCACCGTCGATAATTAAGATACGTTTCTCTAATTCTTCTCTAATGTTCATTTAACGGTTACACAATATGAGTATGCAATAAGCTATTTTTGATAGAGGCCGGGGCCTAAACAAGTGCCGAACCTATTACATACAAAGCTTAAGGGAAAGTTGCGGGTCCAGCTATGTGAACAGCTAATGCTACCTTTAACTTATCTTTCGGGAGCCAATGACTCCGGTAGAATGTAGCACCTTGTAAGCACAGGTTGCTAAGACTTCGCAGGGTCTAATCCCTCCGTCTTTCTCTATAAGCACTACAAAAATGCAACAAAGAAAAATCAATTCCAAAAAAACGGTGATTAAAGCGCATTAAATTGCAAAAATTGGTATTTATAAGGGGTGGTTAAGAATTAAATTTTGGCAATTCGATCAATACCATGGATTATATTTCTATGATCTGTTTGATCTGTGTTTTAATTTTTTACAGTTTTTATACATAGTTTAAACAAAGTTCATACATAGTTTATACAATCAATATCTGTTTAAACTATGTATGAATTAAGTATGAATTATGTCTGTTTAAAGTTTTTTATATAACTTCACTATCAACTAATTTAGTATTCAATTTATGGGAAAAGCAACAGAAGGAATCCTGGGCCCGGTCAAGGGTAAGGTCGGCAATTTGGTATGGTATACCATGTATGGTAAAAATGTTATACGGATGGCTCCGTCGAAAAGAAGAGGAGAGAAAACGGAAAAAGAAAAGAACAACACTGGAAAATTCGCTAAGGTCCAGGCTTTTATGAAGCCTATCAGTGCCTTCTTAAAATTAGGTTTTAAGGATTATGGAACCAAAACGGGTGGTTACAGGGCTGCAGTATCTTATGCGCTTAACCATGCTGTAACAGGAGAATACCCGAACCAGCAGATAAATCCGGAACTGGTGCGGATCAGTGGTGGTGACCTCCACGTCCCGGTATTTTCGGAGGCACTGATGGATGAGAATTATTTGCTGCGCTTCAGCTGGAGTACTGAAATCAGCACCAAAGGAAGCCGGTATGATCAGGCAATGCTCTTAGCTTATGCTTTAGCCGATGAAAATAACGTCAGTGCCGATATAGCGGGCGTAACTACAGGAGTTCTCAGGAAGGCAGGAACCGATGTGCTGCAGCTAAGCCCCGCTGGCACTGATCTTGACTATCATGTCTACTTAGGCTTTCTTGCACAGGACAGATCCTGCCAGTCACATAGTGTATATTTGGGAAAGGTCTTTGTCCCCAAGCGCTAATGCCTCAGGCTGAGTTGCTAAGTTTGCGGATTGGTTATAGGTATTACGTCATTGCGAGGCACGAAGCAATCTCATTGTCAAGCGGAGATTGCTTCGTGCCTCGCAATGACGATGAATAAAAAAAGCCCCGGATAAACCGGGGCTTTTTTTATTTAGTGGAATATTTTATTTCCTTCCTCCGAAGATTCTCAATAAGAACAGGAAGATGTTGATAAAGTCGAGATACAGAGAAAGTGCGCCCATGATGGCTAACTTGCCACTGTCTGCTGCAGCAATCTGGCTTCCGTTTTCTTCAAGTCCGGCGCCGATACGTTTCAGTTTCTGAACATCATATGCAGTTAAAGCGGTGAAGATGGCTACGCCGAAGAAGCTCATGATATAGTCAAACTGGGCACTTTTCAGGAACCAGTTGATTACGCTGGCAATCACTAATCCTACAACTCCAACCATTAAAATTGGTCCGAATTTACTCAGGTCTGTATCTGTTGTATATCCCAGGACTGCCATGATACCAAATATTCCGGCAGCTGCGGCAAAGCAAGCTATAACTGATCCGGCAGTATAGGTTAATAAAATGGTACTTAGGCTGATCCCCAGTAAAAGGGAGAACAGGATAAATACACCCAGCAATGCACCGTAGGAAAGACGGTTAAATCCCGCGCCCATTAGAAGAACAAGTCCCAGTGGTGCAAAAGTCGCAACATAACCTAAGCCAGTCATGTTCCTGACGCCAAATTCATTAGTTCTTACAATATAATCCAACGCCGCAGGGGTGTTGGCCATGAAAACTGCTGCCAATGTGGACACGCCTAAAGCAACGAACATCCATAAAAACACGTTTGCAAAGAATCTTTTAGCAACACCGCCTGTTTGTTCCTGCACAAAAACAGATTTTTGTGACCAGTCAAAATTATTGTTGTTATCCATTTTGTTTAAAATTTTATATAAAGATAGTAATACTTTGACATCTGCAAAAGCTATGCCCCTAGTCTTTTTGTCAGTATTTCTTCAACTTTTTTGAAGAACTGGAGCGGTTTGAGGGAGCGCCATGCCAAATCGTCAAGCTGACCGCCAAAGTTAATGTAGTAATCTATGTTGCTGCTCCTGAATTCATTGATGACATGTTCCTGGAAGTTGATGCCAGTGATCCAGCCTTCATCTACGTCCTGAAACCATTCTTCATAATAGCTGTCTTCTGAGGAATGGAAGTTGAGCACGTTCTCTCCGATCAGGATAAATTTATTGATGCCCTCATCTATCATCAGTTCGATGATCTCCCGTTTGAGCATCATGATGTCATTGCTGATGGCGTCGTTCCATTCGCCGATAAGCTCGATAATGGCATAATTGCGGTCATAATCGGCATACAGCACTTTAATATACATGGTGCTGGATCCAAAGTCGTCCCATTGGGGATGGATCAGGAAGTTATAGAGCTGCTTGTCGAAATAGAATTCAGAATATTCTGTATTGTAAAAGGGCGAACGCTCATCCTCCGCTGCTATATAATCATCCCTCCAGAGATAAAAAGGCTCTATTTCATGCATAAAAAAACGGATCTATTTATTGCTGGCTTCTACCGCCTTGCGCACACTTCCGTAGCGGATCAGCAGGTCTGCGGCATGGTCATGGTCTATATTCAGTTCATCCATTACCATTTGTGTGCCGCGGTCTACCAGTTTGTGGTTGGTCAGCTGCATGTCTACCATTTTGTTTCCTTTTACACGGCCCAGCCTGATCATTACGGTGGTGCTCAGCATATTCAGCACCAGTTTTTGGGCTGTGCCTGATTTCATACGGGTTGATCCTGTCAGGAATTCCGGGCCTACGACTACTTCAACCGGGAAGTCGCTTTCTTTGGCTATGGGGCCGCCTTCATTACATACAATGCATCCTGTAAGGATACCGCGCTTACGTGCGGTATTCAATCCGCCGATCACGTATGGAGTAGTGCCTGAGGCCGCCAGTCCGACCAGGCAGTCTTTCTCATTGATGTTAAATTCCTGCAGATCGATCCAAGCCTGTTCTGCATCATCTTCTGCATTTTCTACTGCTTTTCTGATCGCAGTATCGCCGCCGGCAATGATGCCTACCACCCAGTCAAACGGTACGCCGAATGTAGGGGGGCACTCTGAGGCATCTACTACGCCCAGACGGCCGCTGGTGCCGGCGCCGATATAAAATAACCTGCCGCCACTGATCATTCGCTCTGCTACTGCTGATGCCAGTTTTTCTATCTGCGGGATCACTTTTTCTACAGCCTGAGGTACGGTCTTGTCTTCATCATTTATGCCTTTCAGAATTTCCAGTACAGACATTTGGTCTATGTCGTTGTACTTCGACTCTTGCTCGGTTACTCTTATCATCGTTCTATTTTTCCTTGGTTAATATTTTACTTGCTAGGAAGCCATTATCTGCAAATTTATCTATTTGTAATTTGTAAAGCTTATAATGGTTTGTTAAAATTCGTTATTTTCTTTTTAAAAGGAGAAATAATAAGAAAATCAATTGGTTTTTGATGATTTCGTGACGGCTTCGAAATGACTAAATATGGATGACTGCCAGCCCTGAAACCGGACTTTTTCGAAGGAAAAAAAGAAAATTGCCTGTGAAAAGATCAACATCAGGTAATAATTGGTATAAAAGCCATTAAAAATTATGAAAACAATTAAAAATCATAGGGGTTAATTAATTAAATGAGCCTGTAATTACTTAACTTTACAGAGCCTTTGATCTATGAAAAAGAATACCCGTTACAATATCCTGATTGCGCTCACTTATTCCATAACACTGATAGGTGGGATGTTTATGGGCTACCGGTTTTTGAAGGACCAGGGGTATCAGTTTCAACGTGCTGCACGTTACGCAGACAATAACGCTGAAAAGGTGGATGAAATTATCCATATCATCAATAAAAATTACGTTGATGAGGTAAATGCCGACAGCCTCAACCATTTGCCCATTGACAGTTTGCTGCACAAACTGGACCCGCACAGCATTTATTTACCTCCTGCAAAAGCCAGTGAATTTACGGAAAGTCTGGGCGGAAATTTTGATGGGATTGGGATAGAGTATTATATTCTGAAGGATACCCTGCTGGTTACTGATGTAATCAAAGATGGCCCGGCCTATATGGCGGGTATTAAACAGGGTGACAAGATCCTGAAAATAGACACCATTTTTGTGAGCGGGAAGGCTTTGCCGCGGGAACAGATGGTCGGGAAGATTAAGGGTAAGAAGGGAACTCCGGTGAAGCTGACCATCATGCACCCGGGAAATAATGAGGCTGTGGTACTCACTATAAAACGCGACAGGGTAAAGGTAAGCAGTGTTGACGCTTCGTATATGCTGGCCAATGATGTGGGTTATATCAGGATCAGTAAATTTGGTGCGGAGACAGATAAAGATTTTGTCGAGTCCATAAGGTTACTGAAAGCGAGCGGGATGAAAAAACTGGTGCTTGATCTGCGTGACAACGGCGGCGGGTACCTTACTGCTGCAACCGGCCTGGCAAACCAGATCCTTCAGGAGAATGCACTGATCGTGTATACTGAAGGCAAGCATGAACCGCGCACGGATTATGTGGCTACCGGTGGGGGTGAGTTTGAGGAAGGTAAACTGGCGGTACTGATCAATGAGAATTCGGCTTCGGCAAGTGAGATACTGGCCGGGGCTGTACAGGATCTGAACAGGGGGATCATCATAGGAAGACGTTCATTTGGGAAAGGTCTGGTGCAGGAACAGTTTCCTTTTGGGGACGGATCGGCCTTGAACCTGACTATTGCGAGGTATTATACGCCATCCGGCCGGAGCATTCAGAAATCTTATAAAAATGGATATAAAGCCTATCAGGATGAGATTGAGAGCAGATACAGTGATGGTGAGATGACCAATTCGAAGAAACTGGCGGGCAAAGACACTATAAAAAGCAAAGCTTTTGTAGGGGGCGGCATCCAGCCGGATATTTATGTGAAGGTGGATACCATGGGATACAACAGGTTCTATGCTAAGCTGGCGGAAAAAAGGGTGCTCCCGGATTTTGTATATGATGTTTTGGCAAACAGATACACGGCTTCTTTTATAGAGCAGAACCTGGCCGGCTTTGCCATCAATGAAACCGATTTCAGGGATTTCGTGAAGTATGTGCAAAAGGAGAACATTGTCGTGGATGCAAAGCAGCTGCTGTCGTCAAAGCCGGTGATCTTAAATGACCTGAAGGTGCTTTTATGTAAGTATCATTTAGGAGAAGCAGGCTATTATAAGGCGGTTAACCTAAGTGATCCTGTTGTAAAACAAGCTTTAACAAGCTTGCAATAGTGTTTATTTCTGTCTGAAATAGATCTGGATAGGTACTCCGCTAAAGTCAAAGTTCTCTCTTAATTTGTTTTCTATAAACCGTTTATAAGGTTCCTTGATGTATTGGGGAAGATTGCAAAAGAAAGCAAACATTGGTGAGGTCCCGTTGATCTGGGTGATGTATTTTACTTTGATGTATTTTCCTTTTAATGCCGGTGGCGGATACTTTTCGATGATCGGCAGCATCACATCGTTCAATTTGGAAGTAGGGATCTTTTTGCCTCGGTTCTTAAATACTTCCAAAGCTTTTTCTATAGCCTGAAATATACGCTGTTTGTTGACTACTGACGTAAAGAGAATCGGAACATCGGTGAAAGGCTGTAATTTTTGACGGATCTGCTCTTCAAATACATTAATGGTCTTGCTGTTTTTCTCTACGAGGTCCCATTTGTTGACCAGGATGACAATTCCTTTTTTGTTCTTTTCTGCCAGGTGAAATATATTGACGTCCTGTGACTCCAGCCCTTCCATGGCGTCTATCATCAGGACGACCACGTCGGCTTCTTCCAGTGCCTTAATTGTACGCATAACGGAATAAAATTCGATGTTCTCTTTTACTTTGGTCTTTTTGCGCAGACCTGCAGTGTCAATGAACATGAACTCATGGCCAAACTGGTTGTAATGGATATGAATGGAATCGCGTGTTGTCCCGGCAATAGGGGTTACAATATTTCTGTCCTTACCGATCAGCGCGTTGATCAGGGAAGATTTACCCACATTTGGACGACCAACAATCGTGATCTTCGGTAAAGCATTCTCTTCTTCCGGAAGGTCTTCAAAGTGAGTGATGACATCGTCGAGCAGATCTCCTGTACCGGAGCCTGTCATGGAAGAAATGGGATAGATCTCACCCAGACCAAATCCGTAAAATACGGCGGCCTCGTTTTGCAGTTGTGTATTGTCCACCTTGTTTACAATGGTGAAGACTGGTTTTTTACTCCTCCTTAACAATTGGGCAATTTCATCATCAAGGTCGGTAATGCCTGTAGTTACATCGACCATGAACAAGAGTACTGTTGCTTCTTCGATCGCGATGATCACCTGCTCACGTATGGCGGCTTCAAAAACATCTTCAGAGTTTGCTACATAGCCTCCGGTATCGATAACTGTAAACTGTCTGTCCGTCCATTCTGCGGAGCCGTAATGGCGGTCGCGTGTAACACCGCTAAAATCGTCGACGATGGCTTTACGGCTTTCAGTTAAGCGGTTAAAGAGGGTGGATTTGCCTACGTTTGGTCTTCCGACGATTGCGATTATGTTACTCATGGTGTATTGTGAATGGTATTAATTATTAAGGGGTTGCAAAGGTAAGCTTAATTTTCGTACCCGAAACTTTTTAAATAGTTCTTTTTGCTTCTCCAGTCGGGGATCACTTTTACAAAGGTCTCTAAAAATACTTTTTGATCAAGGAATTTCTCGATGTCTTTGCGGGCTTCGGTGCCGACTTTTTTGAGACTGGCCCCGCCTTTGCCGATCAGGATATTTTTTTGAGAGTCGCGTTCTACGATGATCTCGGCGCTGATCCGTGTAATGGTTTCTTCTTCTTTAAAAGCTGTGATGACCACTTCGGTGCTGTATGGAATTTCTTTCTGGTAGTTGTTGAAGATCTTTTCGCGGATGATCTCTGAAACGAAGAAGCGCTGGTTGCGGTCTGTGAGGTCTTCTTTGTCGTAAAAAGGATCGTGTTCCGGCAGGTAATCAAGTACAGTGTTCATGATACCGTCCAGGTTGTATTTCTGCAAAGCCGAAATGGCAAAGATGTGTTTTGGGCTTAACTGCTCTTGCCAGAAGTTTATTTTTTCTTCTACCTGTTCCTGTGTCGCGTTGTCAATTTTGTTGATCAGTACGATGAGAGGAATGGTGGTATTGATGATCTTTTCCAGCACGTCGTTTTCATCGTATTGCTCGTTAATGTCTGTAACAAAGAGGATTAAATCTGCGTCGGTTATGGAGCCTTTTACGGAACTCATCATAGAATTCTGAAGTTCGTAACGCGGTTTTATGATTCCCGGGGTGTCTGAAAAAACAATTTGATAGGCTTCTTCATTGACAATCCCCAAAATCCGGTGACGGGTGGTTTGGGCTTTGGGTGTAATAATGCTGAGCTTTTCGCCCACCAGGGCATTCATTAGGGTCGATTTGCCTGCATTTGGCTTACCGATGATACTTACAAAACCTGCTTTATGCGACATGAAAATATTTTTTGAAATAAATTTGCACTGCAAAGAAACGAATTATATCTTTGCATTCCAATTCGGGAGAAGAGTTAAGGATTTAACAGAAGCTACGAAATTGTATATAGTGCGGGGTGGAGCAGTTGGTAGCTCGTCGGGCTCATAACCCGAAGGTCATCAGTTCGAGTCTGGTCCCCGCTACCAAAAAAGGTTCGCAGTTTTAACCAGCTGAGGCAATCTTAATGGCCCGTTCGTCTAGGGGTGAGGACGCCAGATTTTCATTCTGGTAACAGGGGTTCGATTCCCCTACGGGCTACTTGGGCCGCTTTACGGATAGTTAAGCGGTTTTTTTATGACGATTGAGAATATCGTTGTATGTCAGGGGCTTTAAAATATAGTGCGGGGTGGAGCAGTTGGTAGCTCGTCGGGCTCATAACCCGAAGGTCATCAGTTCGAGTCTGGTCCCCGCTACCAAAAGCAGAGCATAAGCAGCAATGTGAGTCGCTCTGCTAAATATGGCCCGCTCGTCTACCGGTTAGGACGCCAGATTTTCATTCTGGAAATAGGGGTTCGATTCCCCTGCGGGCTACAAAAACTCCCATCATGGGAACAACATGGGCATTTATTCCATGAAAATTATTAAGAGAGCCTTCAGAACCTGAAGGCTTTTTTTGTTGACTTTTTTAGCGCAGTCTTTTTAAATGAAATTTTAAACACGTATATTTGGTTTATTAATCACACGTGTTATGACTACTAAACTCACATTAACGATAGAGGATACAGTAATTGATTCGGCTAAAAAATATGCCCGCCAAAAAGGAAAAAGTTTATCTGATATCGTAGAAAATTACCTGAAATCTATCAGTGTTTCAGAGGAATCTGTGCAGACATTATCGCCAAGGGTGGCCAAATTAATGGGATCAGTAAAACTTCCTGAGGATTTTGATTACAAAAAGGAGCTAGGCAAGGTTTTGAAAGAGAAACACGGGTAAGCATGAAACAAGTTTTCATGGATACCAACATAGTTATTGATTTTCTGGCAAACCGGCAGCCTTTTGCAATGGATGCTGCAAAGCTTTTTGATCTAGCTGTAAATGGTAAAGTACGGATTTTTATAGCCGCTGTCTCTTACAATAACATATATTACATTCTTCGTCAGTCTATGCCCGGAAATGCTACTTTGAGATTGCTGGAGGAACTGGCTGATATGACGGAAATAACAGACGTAACAGCTACGGTTATTCGTCAGTCGCTTAAAACGGATTTTAAAGATTATGAAGATGCCATTCAATACCATAGTGCCTTAAGCATCCCCGATTTGGATTTTATTGTTACTCGAAATACCAAAGATTTTAAAAAGAGCAAACTTGCCGTTCTCACACCGACTGAAGCATTGGCTAGCTTTAGTGGTACATAGCGAATTTTGTCTCATAGGCTGGTCAACAGATCATCTCCCATGTTCGCCAAAAGTATCAAATCGTCCTGAAAGGTGTTCGATAAATGTAACGCTTGGGCTACTTCTCCCATCTTGGGAACAACATGGGAATTTATTTCATGAAAATTATTAAGAGAGCCTTCAGAAATCTGAAGGCTTTTTTGTCGAAGGTAATGGGAGCCGACTATAATTTGACAGGTGTTGGGCTTTAATCTATTTTTTGAATAAGTCAAGATAATCTTTAAAAACATAAAGCTTGTTTCTTTGAGCACCGGATATCTCGCTCAAAATCTCTAGTTGTTCTAAATCATTAATCAGCTTATAAGCTGTTACATAAGATTTTTGGATGATTGCTTCAACATTGCCGACATTAATCACAGGCTGGTTATATAAATAATCGATTACCTTCTGTGCATTTATATTTCGGTTACCTAATGTTTTCAGTTTTATTTCTAAGCTTTTTTGCAACTGAAGAATTGCATCGAATGTAGTGACGCCTTTCTTGGCGGTTTCTATAATCCCTGTTAAGAAAAACTTCAGCCATTGGGATATGTTGTTTTGAGTCCTCGCCAACATCAGGTTATCGTAATATAATTGCCTGTTATTTTCGAAAAAATCTGAAAGATATAAGATAGGCTGTTTAAGAATTCCTTTACTTACCAGGTAAATCGTGATAAGAAGCCTGCCTACACGGCCGTTTCCATCTAAAAATGGGTGAATAGTTTCAAACTGATAATGAATAATAGCAATTTTTATCAGATCGGGTAATGGGTTTAAATCATCATTTGCAAACTTCTCTAGATCAGACATAAGTTCATCAATTGATGTATGTACTGGTGGAATAAAAATTGCATCATTTAGAGTTGCCCCACCAATCCAGTTCTGACTACTTCGATATTCCCCTGAGAGCTTGTGCTCTCCTCTAACCCCTTGTGATAATATCTTATGAGTTTGCTTAATTAGACGAGACGAAAAAGGTAGGCGGTGTAGTAATTTTACGGCCTCATTCATGGCGCTTATGTAATTCTGAACTTCTTCCCAATCATCTCTTTTCTCAGCAATTATTTCGTCTTTACTTAAAAAGGCCTCTTCCATATTTGTTTGAGTACCTTCAATTTTCGAAGATTGTGTAGCTTCTTTTGCAATATGCATTCGTATGAATAATTCTATGTTCACATATTCGGAATACATATCTAGCCGTCCTACATGTCTATCAGCTCTACTCAACAATTGTATTACTTCCATGTTATCAAGATGCCATTCTCTGTTTATCAGGTTCGGTTGGAAACTTTTGTAATATCCCTGGTTTATTTGCTTTCCTGAATTGTATTTGTTCATTTTCAATAAATCTTAAATAAAGGTATGTTTATTTAAGTAAACGGCAAAAAAACTTAAATAAGGAGGTGGCTATTTAAGTATAAGCGGTCTTTGGTTAATTAATGCGAGGCTAATTTAAGAGTGAAAAGACTGATCGAATTTAGAAAACTCTCAAAACTTCAAGTTATCTGTAACACTTGGGCTCAATGCCACTGCCATCTAAATTAGCTAAAAGCATCAAATCTTCCTGAAAGGTGTTCGATAAATTAACTCTTGGGCTACAGGCATTAATGTTATCTCCTATTATTCCATAGATCAAGGAACCCCGCTATATATGCGGCCTGAAGCACCCTAACCTCGGGGCTATAGTGTGCATGGTCCGCAAATCTATTACTACCCTGAGCTGCTGTGAAACTGAACAAATCAATCTCCGGAATATGATGGCTGGAGAACACCTCGCTGGCGATGGAGTTGTATTTTTCTATGTCCTTAAGATAACGATCAAATCCTTTATTTTTCCGATGTAAGGAGTCAATGACACCCGTAGTGCGTATCCATATCATCGGTATCTTTTTACCGGAAACCAGTTTGTATATGTTTTCAAGGTTTTGGCGATACTCTTTTTCATTAATGGCTATTTCATGGGTAACCGGATCCCGCTTTACATCGTGCAGGCCACAATTTAGGAGCAATACATCCGGCTTAAAACCCGCTTCCTTAGTTTTCTGCTTTAAGAAGTTCAATACCATACGAGAATCACCGCCGTTTGCACCAACAGGGATGTCTAAATTTTTGAAAGCAGAAGAATCACTGCTTTTTATCTCAATCTTATACTTTCCAATCAGAAACCGCTCGAGATCAGGCCCGTACTGAAGTGAGATACTGTCGCCGAGCAAAAATAATTGCCTGGGACTATCATTTATAAATGCACTGATTACTAAAAGCAGTACTCCTGATAAGACAAGTGTGCATATTTTTTTTTGCATATTGTTTAGCTGGTTTGTATTAATTGTTCTTATTATGATCTGTTACATTTACCAGCTTCATCCAGTTTTCGCTGCTTCCCATGATGTCTGGTTTGAGTCTGTTCGTGCTTAATTCTTTGACATCCTCCAGCCATAGGGCGGAGCGGCTATCCTTGCTTTGCAGATTGAACCTGATGTTGTCCAGGACAATTCCTTTTGCATGGCGCACATACAATCCATAAGCTGGCAATGACCATCCAAACATCCGGTTTTCGGGATATCCGGTTTGATTTTCAGGAACGATACGCGCTGCGTTTTCTGCTGTTCCGCCACCGGGACTTGTCATGATCATATCACGCAGCGTTATATTTTCTATGTAAAATCCAGGTACACCAGAAATGATGCTGCACATCCGGCTGCTTGAAGTTGCGGTCACATTGCTTATCATTACATTTTTGAGGGAACCGGTTGGGTTTGAACGACTGCCTAATCTGATGAAGATGGGCGTCTGTACGCCCGTCATGCTAATATTGGAAATGCTTACCTGGTCCATTGTACCACCGTCTACCACCTCCAGCGCTATTCCGCTTAAGCCGGTTATGGCATCGGTAATGAAGTGGTCCTGCTTATCGCTGGCAAATGCGCCGTTCGGGTCTTTCCAGTTATGAAGCGGAGATTCTGCGGGTTTTTTCAATACGCAGTTACTGATTGTGATGTTTTTAAAGCCGCTGACCGAGCCCGTTCCCATCTTGATAAAATTACATGTGGAAGCTATGACACAGTTGGTAATGGTTATGTTTTCGCATAAGCGGGTTGGATCCTCGCTTTTAAGGCATATGGCATCGTCACCGCTATCAATTGTACAACCTGAAATGATCACATCTTTGCTGTCGATATCAATCCCGTCGTTATTAAAGTTCGCATGTGCGTAGATGTCAATACCGGTCACCACGACGCCTTCACACCGATAAAGGCGCATGGTCCACATGGATGGCTGACTTAGCTTGATGTTTTCTATTTTAACACGTTTACTGCCTTTGGCAAAGAGCAGATAGGGCCGGAGACCATTGTAATTTATGTCATATTTTTTACCATCGCCAAGTAAGGCCCCTGTTCCGGTAACAGAAACATTAACCGCGTCATCAATTAAAACCAGACTGACATATGGTTTGTCCGTAATCGCAGATTGTAGAACTGCACCTGGACTCAGGTGCAGTTCTACATTATTTTTTAATCTGATCATTCCTGTAAGGAATGTACCGGCGGGAACAAGTACAGTACCGCCGCTGTTGGCAGCGCATTTATCGATAGCTTTCTGTATAGCTGTCGTATTTAAAACCTTGCCACCTGGAACTGCTTTGAAATCCAGTATGTTGTAGGTTTGGGCCTTTATGGTGCCCGCTCCTGCAACTAAAAATATTACAATCAGTATGGTGTATTTTTTGATGAGATGATCAATCATTTTCTGTCTGTTAGCTGTTTACCTGTCGTGTTTTGTTGATGATCAATAGCCTGGATTTTGTATCAGATTTGGATTGGTTGCAATATCCCTGCTGGGAATAGGAAACCAGATTTTGTAATCCTGGAAATTAGTTTTGACACTTTGTATATCCCCGCCGTTAAAGAAAAATGAGGCATCGAGCGCGGCAATGACGCTTTTTATTTTACCAAACCTGATCAAATCAAATCGGCGCCAGCCCTCAGCCATCAGTTCACGTGAACGTTCATCCAGCAACTCCGCCATGAAATCTGATTTGAGATAGACGGTAGTGATGGCATTGACCTTCGTTGCGTCGTCGCTGCAGGCGCGAAGTCGAAGTTCATGAAACAATGCGCGTGCGCCAGGTTCGTCCCCGGTCTTGAATTTTGCTTCGGCAAACATCAAAAGGATATCGCCAAATCGCAGCAGGGCGAAGTCGGTTTCTCCTCCAAATGGCGATATACCTCTGCTTTGGCGTGCGGCTGCATCGTCTTCACGCCATTTATTGATGCATAAGTTGGTAAGCTGGGCATTTATGGGGTCTGGCGTATAGTATTTATGTCCGTTAAGTGTGGTAAAGTTGGTGGTACTGCTCAGGTAACCGCTGTAACCATTTTTCCTGCCATCATTTGCATTATAGCGAAGATACCCTTCCTTGACTGGTCTGACCATGTTAAGCGTTCCTCCCATAGTAAGGTAGTTCCCAACAGGTCCGGCATAGGAGGGATATAGAAAGGATTCCAGCGTACCACCCGTTCCGGTTTGTACAACCATCATGTTCTCATTGCGTGCAGTTGCTTCGGTTGCAGATAAAAATAAATAGCTGAATGGACGCAGCAGCGTATAGCTGCTGTTGCTATAAATATCCTGGCATACAGTTAAAGCCTGTTGATAACACAATGCGGGATCTACCCAATCAAAGCTGTTAAGCGGAAAATTAAGATTTTGACCGGCGTTGTTTTCTTTGCAGCTGGCCTCATATAAGTAAAGTTTTGCAAGAAATCCCCCGGCGGAGTATTTATTTACCCTGCCGGCTTGCGGATTTCGCGGGGGAAGTGCCTGGTAGGCTTTTTTCAGATCAGCTTCTGCCTGTTGCAGCACTTCCTTTAAGGTTGCTCTCGGTGATGTGAGATTCGGAACTGTTGAGGTCTCCAGGGGGACCCCGCCCCATAGCCAGCCCAGGTAGAAATAGAACATTCCTCTCATGTAGTAGGCTTCGGCCACAATCTGTTTTTTTCGTTCCTCATCCATGCTGATCGCTGGTACACGTTCGATGATGAAATTAGCTCTGTTGATGCCCGCATAGAAGGCGAAATAGATATTCCAAATGTTTGGGTTTTCCGCGGTATAGGTGTGGTTCCATAGTGCAAGTGCATTGGGATCGCTGGCTAATGTATTGGTATTGGCCGTCACCTCGTCGACACCTGAGTTTGTGAGATACTGCATGCCTTTGCCCCAAAGCGGATGATTGGTTTGCCCCTGGATCGATTGGGCATTTAAGATATCATATAAACCTGTGATGGCCAGTTCGGCGTCTGTTGCCGTCTTATAAAAGTTGTTTGTCGATAGGACCGAGTAAGGGTTTTCTTCCAGGAATTTTTTACATCCACAGAAAAAAATTGAAATGCTTATGAGTATGATGATATGTTTAAGTTTCATAGTTAAAATTTTAAGTTTAAACCAAAAATCGCCGTTATTGCCCTTGGATAAGTGATATTATCTACTCCTGACAATAGCTGGGTGTAGGAGCTGATCTCAGGATCAAAGCCAGGGTAGTTCGTCCATGTATAAAGGTTTTCGCCAGTTGCATAAAAACGTACATTGTCCAGACCCAGTTTTTTCAATGCCGCGGCTTTCAATGTATAGCTTAATGTCACATTTCTTACCCTTAAATAGGAACCACTTTTAGTGTAGTAAGAAGATATATCGGTTTTTCCCTGTGAGGTTAGACCCGGGTAGGAGTTGGTTGGGTTTTCCGGCAGCCATCTGTTATCGAAATATTCCTGGGTAACATTTGCGAAGTAACCTCCGCCAGCTTCTATCCTGTACTTGCCTAAATAAAGTATGTCATTTCCATAGGACCAGTTTAACAGGAAACTAAGGTCAAAATTCTTGTAGGTGAATGTGTTGCTCAAACCACCATAGTGTTTGGGATTACTGTTGCTGATTGTGGTGTAATCATTGGTATTGTCCACTTTGCCATCCCCATTCAAATCCTTGTATTTCAGATCGCCCGGTCTTACCACACGCCCATTTATACCGGGAACGCCGGGTTTTAGCGTGTAAATATAGTTTGGGTAATTACTGCCCGTTAAGGTAGAAGGGTCCACCGTATTGCCATTCCTGTCCTTGATCAGGCTGAAATCATTGATTTGATAGATGCCGTCAAAAACATAACCATAGCCAGTACCGATCGGCTGCCCGACTATTACGCGTCCAATAGACGAAATTGCCCCGCCGGCAGCATTCACAGGTATGAATTTCACAGTACCAAGTGATACCACTTTGTTTCGGTTGACTGTGAAGCTGATATTGCTGGACCATTTGAAGTCACCTTTTTTAATGTTGATCGTATTCAAAGCCAGTTCAATGCCTCTGTTA
Organism: Pedobacter sp.; assembly: GCF_035317785.1. Taxonomy (GTDB): domain Bacteria; phylum Bacteroidota; class Bacteroidia; order Sphingobacteriales; family Sphingobacteriaceae; genus Pedobacter. Next base: position 16,302 of record NZ_DATHGC010000228.1, read on the forward strand.
TCTATCTGTCCCAGGTTTTGATATTGCTTCATGTAGCCGGTTTGAGACGGGATGTCTGCTTGAATGAGTAAATCTTTGGTTTGTTTTAAGTAGAAATCAGCCGTCAATGCAATTCTGTCGTTCCATAAACTTAAATCTATGCCAGTGCTGTATTGAACTGTTGTTTCCCATGTTAAATTGGGATTCGCAATAAGACCGGGTGCCAATCCAAGTGATTGTGAGCCTGAAGCAGACGAATAATAAACATTTGACAGGGTTGCAAGTGACTGGTACGGCGGAATCCTTTCGTTACCGGTAACACCAAAACTCCCTCTGATCTTCAAATCTGTGATGATCTGCTGTTTCTTCAGGAATGCTTCGCTTGACATTCTCCATGCCGCCCCGATACTTGGAAATAAAGCAGATTTTTTATTTGCCGAGAGCTTAGAAGACGCATCGTTCCGGAGTGTGGCTGTCAGCAGGTATTTATCCTTGAAGGCATAGTTAAGTCTGGCAAACTCTGATAGCCTGTTGAACTTTTGCTTATCGGTTCCAGGGGGAAAAGGCAGTAATTTTGCCGTTGCAATATTGTCTAAGGGATTGATGCTTTGGATGTCAAATCCTTGTCCTTGCCAGCGGTAGGTATCAATTATGTAGGAATTTAACTCCAGGCCCAATAACGCAGTGATGGAATGATATTTCGCTATTCGCTTATTCCACGTCAGTGTATTTGATTGATACCAGTTGGACGCATTGCTTCTGTTGATCGCTGCGAGTCCGTTAGTACCAATGCCCCAGGACACTGTTGAAGGATAAAACTCGCCATTTGATGACATGGTAAGAACTGCGCCAACGCGTGTATCAAAATATAGTCCAGGTATAATTCTGTAATTGGCGCTTAGGTCTGTAAGCACCCTTGAAAGCGGGCTTTTTTTGTAGGATAGGTTAACGAAATCGATCGGGCTCGAAAAAGTGGCGCCATCCGGGTCAAGCGAGAGCAGCGATGGATCTGGCACATTAACTGGCCGGGTAAGCATCAAATTCTGAATCAAACCGTTGTAATTTCTTACATCGTTACCTCCATTGGAGGCAACTCCCGTTCCTATAGCGTGAGACAAGTTGATATTAGCGCCAAGCCTTAATCGATCTGTCGCATTGTGATTGACCTTCATCAATAAGCTGTAGCGTTCATATTTGTTATTCAGAATCAGCCCTTCCTGATTCAAATACGTAGCAGAAGTGGAGAAATTTGTTTTAGCACTGCCTCCGCTATAACTCACATTATAATTTTGAATGATGGCATTTCTTAATGCTTCCTTTTGCCAATCGTGACTCTTTACCCCGGAAAAATCCTTTACCCGGTCAAATACACCATCGTTATTTAAATCATCTGCCCAGGTGTCATCTGCAGATCCGGTTATCAACCTGTAATTCGCATAATCCTGAGCACCTAGCATTGGGATTCTTTTAGGATTCGATGAAATACCGGTATAGCTGTTTACTTCAAGGGCCGACGAGTTGTTCTTGCCGGATTTGGTGGTGATTACGATGACGCCATTTGCACCCCTTGAGCCGAAAATTGCCGTAGCAGAAGCATCTTTAAGCACTTCAATCGAAGCGATATCTGTGGGGTTGATGCCGGATAAAGGATTGGCCAATGATGTACTGCCAATACCCGAAGCGGCTGCTTCAGCATTGTTCACATCAATCTGTACTCCGTCAATAACACATAAAGGCTGCGTGCCGGAATTAAATGAATTCGTGCCACGGATATTCACTGAAACCGCTCCTCCCGGTTCTCCGGAAGAGGAGGTAACTTGTACTCCGGCTAAGCGTCCCTGGAGGGCTTCCATAAAGGAAATGGATTTGGATTGCTGTATTTCCTTTTCTGAGATGCCAGATATCGCACCGGTTAGATCACCTTTTCGCTGAACCCCGTAGCCAACAACTACTACATCGTTCAAGCGGTTGCTTTGTTGCTTTAAAACGATTTGCAATGGTTTATCACCAGTAACCGTGATTTCTATGGTTTCATGGCCTATCATGCTGATGACCAATATTTTGTTATTGTCGGGAACATTAATGGTGAATTCGCCTTTATTTCCGGCAGCAGCTCCAATCGCCGTTCCTTTCAACCGGATTACCGCACCGGGAAGGGGCTGCCCATTTTCGTCAGTTACTACACCTTTTACTACAATTGGAACGGCGGCAGGAACATCAATGCCGGGTTTTTGTTTCTTTTTAATAACGATCGTCTTATCGGTATTGAAAATGATGTCCAGGGATTGTCCTTCAAAACACTTATCCAATACGTCTTTTAGATTTTGGTTATCGACATGAAGCGTTATTGTTCGGGTATCTTTGAGCAGTTCCGAATCATAAATAAAATTGTACCCGGTTTGTTTGGTTAGTTGATAAAATACTTTTTTAATGGTAACGTCTTCTACATTCAGACTTACTTTTTGAGCAAAGCCGGATGCATTTACCTGTAAAAAAGCGGACACCAATAAAATTATAGTGAGTTTCATTCGTAGTACCCATTTGTTTTTATTTGCCTTATGGAGCCTGCAAAAAGCAGGGTTCATAATCAGCAGGAATTTTAAATTACAGCAGGTTTTATTCCTGCATTTTAGTGCAGTAAAATTTTTATACATTTGTTTCGGATTAATAGTAGTTGGTTGGAATATCAATTTGCTTTATCCAGTTAGCAGCTTAGTACGGCTAGCTAACAATGCCGGGAGTGGTTGCAACACTTCCGGTTTTTTGGATTTTGGTAGTCATTTATTCGGCTATTACAGTCACCCTCCTTCCTTCTGTTACAAAGTGCACTTTTTCCGTTAATTCAATATTTTTCAATAAGTTAGACAGGGTTTTGTCACGTGAGTAGTTGCCTCCAAAACTTAAGCCCTTTACGTTTCCTTTAAAAGTTACGTCGATATTGTACCAGCGTGATAACCGCTTCATTATACTGACTATATTTTCGTCACTAAAAATGAACATGCCATTTTTCCAGGCCATGACTTCGTCGGTGTCTGCAGATTTGACAGAAATAGTGGAAGCAGAAAAATCGGTTAGCGCCATTTGATCTGGTTTCAACAAAGTTTCTTTCTTTCCATAAATAATTCTAACAGAACCTTCCAGTAAAGTTGTTTTGATCTGTTGCTCGCCATCATAAGCTTCGACATTGAAATGCGTACCTAAGACCTCTATGTTTTGCCGGTTACTGACCATTACCATAAAAGGTCTGTTTGGGTTTTTTGCTACTTCAAAATAAGCTTCTCCTGTAAGTTTTACAGCTCTCTTTTTTCCGGTAAAACTAGTTGGGTAGCTCAGTACGGACGCCGAATTCAGATAAACTGATGTTCCATCTGACAGGATAACTTTATACTGGCCGCCCTTTGGTACTGTAACGGTGTTCCATTCGGTAGTTGATGACGGATGCTGATCATTTTCAGAATCTGATGCGTAAACCAATTGCCCGTCATTGATCTTTTGAACTATGGAACCGGCCTGCTGCGCAATTTGACCATTCTGAAGCCGGTCAAGGACAATCTTTGTGCCGTTGGCCAATGTTAATGTCGCTTTGTTGCCTCCGGGCATTACTTCCTGAAATTTTGAAGTATCCGTTTTCGCGGAAAAGCGCGCTGATCCTGACCGGAAATTGAACCATATCATCCCTGCTGAAATTACGATAAACAATACTGCAGCCACGCGGAAAAGCAACAGATACCTTTTTCTTTTGACCAGGTTACTGAATGGTATCGTCTGATGCTTCTTGTCTTGTGAACCAAAACCTGTCTGATGATCGAGCCTTTGAAAAAGATCAGCATAGATTGCTTGCTTATCAGGCATATCTGATTCCCATTCTCCATCTTCAAGATTGATCTGGTCGGTATAGCTGAACAGTAAATTTATTTCATCTGTGCTGCATTTACCATCCTGGTACTTTTCGTACAGGGTTAGGAATTCCGCTTTGGTCATATATTTGGTGTCGTCTATAATGATAGTGTAGTAAAGGACCCGACAACACACATAAGTTCGCAGAATATTTTTTTAATTCCTTTTAAACCCCTGATTTTGAATATGACAAATAAATTATTGTTATTTGTAACAACCAAAAAATATGTCTTTTTCTGAAATAAGTGATGTCGAATTATGGTCAGCCATTCAACTGGATGACGAGAATGCCTTTCGTTTACTTTTCGACCGGTACTGGACCCGGCTTTACAAAACGGCTTTCAGACTTACTAAAGATATGGAGACCAGTAAGGAAATCGTTCACGATATTTTTATAAACATTTGGGATAGACGACACGTATTGTCAATCAATTCGATTCCGAAATTTCTGCTGACATCAGTTCGCTACCAATATTATAACCGCACCAGGGCTGCTAAGTCTCCAATCGTATTGACAGCCGATTACAACCTTCTCGATCAGACTTCAACTTTGAACGAGGCAGAAACCAGACAGGCTGAATACGACATAGTCTGCTCATTGAAACAACAACTGGTCAACTTGCCAAAACGCTGCCAGGAGATCTTCTTAATGAGCCGCGTAGATAATCTGACAAATGAAGAAATAGCCGAACAGCTTCATATCTCCAAACGAACTGTCGAAAATCAGATCACTCATGCACTAAAGCATTTGAGAAATACTTTAGAAGATCACAGTGTATTGTTTACTTTTCTATGTTTAATGACATTATACAAATGACATCCTATAAAAATGCCCCGCTGCTAATAAACAGATATTTATGTACTACATAATGTGAGAATATTTTTTATTTTTGATTAAATCATTGATATGAAAAATTTATTCTTAATACTTATTCTTCTGGTATTGAAGCAGCAGGAGGCAGTTGCACAAAATATCATTCATCTTTACCAAAAGGTACCCAATTCTGTCGCTGCAGATGTGGCGGAGAAGACAGATACTTCAAAAACAGGCAGAATTATGGTTAGGAATGTGACTGAACCTACGCTAACTGTTTTTTTACCTGAAAAAAAACTTGCCAGCGGGACTGCGGTTATCATTTGCCCGGGCGGGGGTTATTCCTTTTTAGTGATGAACAACGAAGGCACTGAAGTGGCAAAAGAGCTGACTAAGCATGGCATTGCGGCTTTTGTACTAAAATACAGGTTGCCGAATGATCTGATCATGAAGGATAGGTCCATTGGGCCGCTTCAGGATGCCGAACAAGCTATTAAACTGGTTAGGGAACGGGCAAAGGAATGGGGTATAGATACGGCCAAAGTTGGAATAATGGGATTTTCAGCGGGCGGGCACCTGGCTTCAACTGCTTCAACCCATTATTCGGATATCGTTGTTGATAGTCCTGATGGAACAAATTTAAGACCGGATTTTTCTATTTTAATTTATCCTGTTGTAAGTTTCCAGGATGGGATCTTACATAAAGGTTCTAAAAAGGCTTTGATTGGAGAAGATGCGAGCCGGGAAAAAACAGATGCTTTTTCTAATGAGCTTCGGGTAGATAAAAACACCCCTCCTGCTTTTTTAATTCATTGCAGTGATGATAAAGTTGTCCCCGTGTTAAATTCCATTCATTATTACGAAGCGCTTAAAAAAAATGGTGTTAAAGCTGAAATGCATATTTACGCTACCGGCGGCCATGGATTTGGCCTTAATAATGCAACCCGGACAGATAAATGGATGGACCTGTGTCTGGCCTGGCTGAGAGAAATGAAAATGAATTAGTCTGCAGATACTGCACATCGAAAACCTGTATTTTCCAGGCCGGTGTCTGGTGAAGATTTCATTCTGGAGCTCACCCGGTATCCTTTGCAATAAGAGGAATGGCACATAAATGAACCACCGCGCACTGATCTTTTGGAGGCTTCGGGCTCCATTGGATCAAAACTGTCGGCTGGTCCGGATGGGTTTATACTTGTTTTTCCTTCATTGGTTTTATAGTAATCGGGTCTGTACCAGTCAATGCACCATTCCCAAACATTACCGGACATGTCATAAAGGCCATAGCCGTTCGCTTTAAATTGCATGGCGGGGGCAAGCCCGTAAAAGCCATCCCAACTTGTGTTTTTGACTGGAAAGCTGCCCTGCCAGGTGTTGGCTTTGTGTGTGCCTTTTTCTATATCTTCATTCCCCCATGGATAGGTTGCGTTTGACAGGCCGCCGCGGCTTGCATACTCCCATTCAGCTTCAGTGGGTAACCTTTTTCCTGTCCATTTACAATAGGCCATTGCATCGTCCCAGGAGACCTGGACGACGGGATAGTTGTCTTTGCCTTTGATGCTGCTGCCAGGACCCTGAGGGTGCTTCCAGTCTGCACCCTTTTGCCATTTCCACCACTGCGCCACATTGTCCAGGTCGCTGATTTTTCCGGGTGCTTTGAAAACAAGTGAGGCGGCAACAAGAACGCTATCGGGTGGTTTGGGTGTGCCGGCAGGCAGCTGTTTTTTGATTTCTTCCCAATCTGGTTTGCGCTCGGCGGTAGTGATGTACCCCATGGCTTTAACAAATTTGCTAAAGCTGGCATTGGTTACTTCTGTGGCATCCATCCAGAAGGCAGATAATTTCACTTTATGCTGCGGATACTCGTCAGCTCTGCCGTCATGGTCTGAGGCTCCCATAGTAAAGGCTCCGGCAGGTATGAGAACCATGTCCTTGTGGTTTGCTTTATTTGAAGTGATGTCTGCCTGAGCCGGAAGGCTCCCATAACGTTTCGGGAGATTGCTGGAACAGGTCGCCAGGGAGTCAGTGTTGACAGCCGATTGCGTCTGTTCTTCCGCATTTGGCTGACAGGAAAGAACGGCCGTTAAAAGGAACAAATAGAAAAGTAAATATATATTCTTCATCGCTTAAGGTAGAATATGGGTTGGATTCTTTAGGGATTTAAAGGGCAATTTAACGTTACGGTTTGAAAAGAAAGAAAAACTTTGACATTTGTTTGCTCTGGATAGTTTAAAAATCGATTTAGTATCCATCCTAGGAATTGGATTATTTATTACCTTAGTACGCACAAATTATGAAATTTATGAAAAAAACACTAATTGTTTTTACCGCTTTTGCATTGCTAAGTGGTGCTGCTGTGGCGCAAACGCCAAATACGCTGACTAAACAAGAAAAGAAACAAGGCTGGAAATTATTATTTGACGGCAAAACCACTAAGGGCTGGCACACTTATCTGAGAGATACTGTTGGCTCGAAATGGCAGGTGGTTGACGGGGCACTGGTTTTTGACCAGACGAAGCCAAGGAGCGGTGGCGGTGATATTGTTACCAACGAGATGTATGAAAATTATGAACTTAATTTGGAGTGGAAAGTAGCCAAAGGAAGTAATAGTGGTATCATATTCGATATTCAGGAAGATCCTAAATATGGAGCGACTTATTTAACAGGGCCGGAGATGCAGGTACTGGATAATATTGACGCAAGTGATAATAAAAAAGAGAACCACCTTGCAGGCTGCTTGTACGACATGTCCGGGGATGCTACAGTTTCTAAACCTGTACCAGTCGGTGAATGGAATAAAGTCAGACTGATCCAAAATAAAGGGCACCTGACGTTTTATTTAAATGGCATCAAAACTTTTGAAGGTCAGATAGGAAGCGAGGAATGGAATAAACTCGTAGCCAACAGTAAATTTAAGAGCGAGGCTTTTGCAGATTTTGCAAAGGTGGCCAAAGGAAAAATTGCCTTGCAGGAGCATCCGGGCTCTAGTCAATGGAGAAATATTAAGATCCTGCCATTGTAATGTAACATTAAGGTTTTTATCTTAGGATGGATTTATATGCACCGGAGTTGTAGTAGTCAGTAAACAAAATTTATGAAACACATTTCAATCCTTGTTCCGAAAGGGGCCATATTGGGTAGCCTTGAAGGCTCAAGACAATTGTTCAGTCAGGTGAATGAATTTTTTAAAGCGAAGGGTCAACCCCCTTTGTTCAAAATTCAGTTGGTCGGATTGTCCAATGAAACGTCGGTAAGCGGGGGATTGTTCACTGTAAATTCTGATGTTACAATAAAGGATGCCGGCAAAACAGACTTGATTATAATACCTGCAATTGACGGTGAAATTAATGATGCAATCGAGAATAATAGAGACTTTATTCCATGGATTGTAGCCCAGTATCAGAGTGGGTCTGAGGTTGCAAGTCTTTGTCTCGGAGCTTTTTTGCTTGCTTCGACCGGTTTGGTAAATGGGCGCAAATGCGCCACTCACTGGCTGGCTGAGAATGATTTTAGAAGAATGTTTCCGGATGTAACTCTTGTTACAGAGAAAATAATTACGGATGAACAGGGTATTTATTCGAGCGGAGGTGCTTTTTCTTATTTGAACCTGATCTTATACCTTATAGAAAAATATGCCGGGAGAGATATCGCTGTACTCTCGGCTAAAGTTTTTGCTATTGAGCTTGACAGAGAAAACCAATTGTCTTTCACCATTTTTCAGGGCCAAAAGGAGCATGAAGACGAACCGATAAAGAAAATTCAGGAATTTATTGAGAATAATTTTAAGGAGAAAATTACTATTGATCAGTTGGCGGCAATGCAGGCCATTGGAAGAAGAAACCTGGAAAGAAGATTTAAAAAGGCTACTGCGAATACAATTGTAGAATACATTCAACGTGTAAAAATGGAAGCGGCTAAGGTTAGTTTGGAATCGTCACGTGAGAATGTCAACGAGGTGATGTACAAGGTTGGCTATACAGACACAAAAGCATTCCGCACCACATTTAAAAGAATAACGGGACTTTCTCCGATTCAGTACAGAACAAAATATAACCGGGAAATTGCCGTATTGTAATTCTTAGGCTTGCCTGATTTGAAAAACACTTGACCGGTTTCGTTGTTGTTTTGTATTGATGCGGAGAAATCAATGTGGTAATATACATTGAGACTTATCGTTATATGGAGAAGTTTAAATGACCAGTGCCCCCAGAAATAGTTTTGTAAAAGCAACAAAAAGCAAAGTGATCATCGCCTTGCTATTTGCTTGTTTTTCCTTATTCATGGCATGGGGCGTTAGTAAGGTAGCATTTAATGAAATGCTGGAAACCGTTGAAAATATTTCCGCTCCCAGTGAAAGATTACGAATTGTAAACGTCATATCACGTAAAATCGGCACTCTTGATCAATTGCAAAAAGGTCAGGCCCTTAATAATCCGGAGAGTTATCGTAAAGGTTTTAAAGAATCCGGACAATTGAAAAGAGTGTTGGATACTCTTGGATTTCTCTATGCTCATGACTCTGTTCAGCTGACACGTATAAAGGAAATCAAAAAACTTTTAGCCGAAAGGGATAAGCAGTTTGTGAATTACTTAAAGGTCAGAGCGCGCCTGGTTAGCAACAAGTCTTTCTCTGAACAAGTAAAAAACATAAATAGCATCGTCGCTAAAAGAGCGTCTCAGGCGGATAGTACTTTGCTGGCTACAGAAGAAAAAACCTCTACCACTACAATTTACCCCACAGAGGAAAAATCAAGAAGTTTTTTTGGTAAAATTTTTGGAAAGAAGAAGTCTGAAGGTGATAAATCAATTAAAATTGTTAGCGAGGAAAAGGTTAAACGTGATACTATTGCATTGTCTGCTGAAGACACCATGACCAAAAATCTGGAGCAATCAATTCAGGTGATTGCAAATGAACAGCGGAAGAATAACGCCAGTTTTTTAAACAGGGAAGCTGTGCTCGCAAATGCGAATAATGTACTGATCACTCAAATGCTTGACGTACTTAGGAAGGTTGAAAATGAAGTCGTTAGTCAAATTGAGATCAGCGGTGGTCAGGCGAAAAAAGTCGTGACTACGGGGATCACAACTATTGGTGTAATTATGCTGGTTTTTGTGGTTTTAACTGGTTTGCTTTTGTATTTGATCCTAACTGATATTACGCGGAGCGGGCGGTATAGAAAAGAACTTGAACGTGCCAAAGATGAAGCTGAATATCACGGT
>NZ_DATHGC010000229.1:0-3784 GCF_035317785.1 Pedobacter sp.
TGCGATCCGCCGCTCAAGGGCAGGTTTGCAAGACAAACGCAAACCGATCGGTTCCTTTATATTTCTTGGTACTACAGGTGTTGGTAAGACTGAGCTGGCCAAAGCACTGGCAGAATTCTTATTTAACGATGAGAACGCCATGACGAGGATAGACATGAGCGAATACCAGGAACGTCATGCGGTTTCCCGTTTGATCGGTGCACCTCCGGGATATGTTGGTTATGATGAAGGCGGGCAGTTAACTGAAGCGGTAAGGCGTAAACCTTATTCTGTGGTACTCCTGGATGAGATTGAAAAAGCACATCCTGATGTCTTTAACATCTTGCTGCAGGTACTCGATGATGGCCGTCTGACCGATAATAAAGGCCGGGTGGTGAACTTCAAGAATACCATCATCATCATGACTTCCAACATTGGTTCGCACCTGATCCAGGACAATTTTAAATCGCTGGATGACGATAACCGTGATGAGGTGATCGCGAAAACGAAAAACGAATTGTTTGAATTGCTGAAACAAACCATCAGACCGGAGTTTTTGAACCGTATTGATGAGCTGATTATGTTTACTCCTTTAAACAGGACCGAGATCAGGGACATTGTATCGCTGCAGTTCAGAAATGTACAGGATACACTGGCTGAAATGGGAATTCAGATAGAGGCTTCAGCTGAGGCACTGGACTGGCTGGCTGAGTTGGGTTATGATCCGCAATTTGGAGCCAGGCCGCTGAAACGTGTGATCCAGAAAAGAATTTTGAACGAATTGTCTAAAGAGATCCTTGCCGGCAAGATTGATAAGGACAGCAAGATCAAATTAGATATGTTTGACCATCAGTTTGTGTTTTTGAATAACGAATAATTGGTCTTCGTCATTGCGAGGTAGCACAGCGACGAAGCAATCTCATTAATAGTCAAGATGAGATTGCTTCGTCGTTCCTCCTCCCAATGACGATATTATATCGCAGTTCGATTTTACGCCGACCGAAAACTACTTCTTCCTCGTTTCAATATTCGGCAGGAAAGCCGTGAGCATCCCTATCAGCGGCAGAAAAGAACAAACATGAAATACATATTCAATACTTGTACTGTCTGCAAGCTTACCTAATAATGCCGATCCTATACCGCCCATTCCAAAAGCGAAGCCAAAGAACAAACCCGCTACCAGCCCTACTTTTCCGGGAATCAGCTCCTGTGCATAAACCAGGATTGCTGAAAAAGCTGAAGCTAAGATCATTCCTATAGGCACAATAAGGACGCCTGTCCAGAACAGATTGGCATAAGGCAGCAGCAAGGCAAAAGGCGCTGTTCCAAGAATGGAGAACCAGATCACATACTTTCTGCCAAACCTGTCGCCAACAGGCCCTCCTATTAGTGTACCCGCTGCGACCGATACCAGGAAAACAAAAAGATAGACCTGCGAAGACTGCACTGATACCCGAAATTTATCGATTACATAGAAGGTAAAATAACTGGTCAGACTGGCCATATAAAAATATTTGGAGAAGATCAGCACCAGAAGAACAATGACTGATCCGATTACCCTGTTTTTAGAAAAAGTACTGACCTGGCTGCTGATCTTAGCGCTTTGCCTTGCCTTGGTCACCATATATCCCTTATACCAGTTGCCTACCCTGCTCAGGATCATAATGGCGATCAAAGCAATCGCTGAAAACCAGATCACGCTGTGCTGTCCATAGGGAACGATGATCCAGGCCGCCAGTAAAGGTCCAAGCGAACTGCCGAAATTTCCGCCAAGCTGAAAGATAGATTGGGCAAGTCCTCTCCTGCCGCCAGAGGCAGCATGGGCCATCCGGGATGCTTCAGGATGAAAAATAGAAGATCCTGTACCCACCAGGGCTACTGAGATCAGCATCATATAAAATCCGGTGGATTGCGACAAAATTACCAAACCAAGCAAGGTAAAACCCATACCTGCAGCCAGCGAATAAGGTTGTGGTTTTTTATCGGTATAGAGCCCGACAAAAGGCTGGAATAGCGACGCTGCCATTTGGAAAGTTAGCGTGATCAGGCCAATTTGTGTGAAACTGAGGTGATAAGAATTCTTCACGACAGGATATATCGCAGGAATGAGAGACTGGATGGTATCGTTTAACAGATGTGAAAAACTTATAGCAAAAAGGATCGGAAAAACAGTTTTTTCAACTGCGTTTTGCGTTGTAGAGGCAGTATTCATATTGAATCAAGGAAAGTTTCAAAGGTAGGGAATATATTAATCTGATAAGTACTTTTATTAAAAACGGTTTAGGTACCTTACCAGAGTTTTGTTTAACATTTAGACAAAAAACATAAATAAACCTAACAATCACAGAACAATTCTTTTCATTCTGTTGTTATATCAGTAATAATTCCCCTTTTAATATGAAAATTGCTTACATCTCTACTTATCCTCCGCGCGAATGTGGAATTGCTACGTTTAACAACAACCTGTTAAAGGCAATTGGTTACAATAAAAACATGGTATCTGAAGACAGCTTTGTAGTAGCAATGAACGATGCCGATACCATAGATGAATATGAGTATCCAAAGGAGGTGAAATACATCATCAGGCAGGAAAATCAAAAAGATTACATCCGTGCTGCTGATTATATCAATACCAGTCTGGCAGATGCCTGTATCCTGGAACATGAATATGGAATATTTGGCGGTGAAAGCGGCGTATATATCCTGCCCCTGCTGGCGCGGCTTCAAAAACCACTGATTACTATTTTTCACACGATATTAAAGGATCCTAACTACATGCAGCTTACGGTACTGCGTGAGGTAGCAAAATACTCTTCCAGAATAGTGGTGATGAGCCATAGGGCTGTAGGTTTTCTGACCAGCATTTATGGAATTCCTTTTGAAAAAATCCAGTTGATTGAACATGGGGTGCCTGATCTGGAGCCAAAAGATGACAATCCTGTCAAAAATTCACTGGCATTTAAAGGAAAGAAGGTGCTCTTTACTTTTGGTCTGATCAGCAGAAATAAGGGATTGGAAACCGTAATTGAAGCGTTGCCTAAAATAGTCGAAAAAAACCCTGATGTGATGTATGTGATCCTTGGGACCACGCATCCTGGCGTAATCCGTAACTCAGGGGAGGAATACAGGGACAGCCTGAAGCGTCTGGCTAAAAAACTAAATGTAGAAAACAACCTGACTTTCATCAATAAATTTGTATCTGAACAGGAACTGCACGATTACCTGACTGCCTGTGAAATGTACATTACCCCATATTTAAATGAAGCTCAGATCACCAGCGGGACATTATCTTATGCTGTTGGTGCCGGAGCCGCTGTCATATCCACACCTTACTGGCATGCACAGGAACTGCTGGCTGACCATCGGGGCAGGTTGTTTGATTTTAAAGATAGTGATGCCCTTGCCGGTATAGTGAATGAGCTTTTTGAGGATCCTGCAAAACTGAAGCAGTTGAAGACCAATGCCTATGAATACGGGTTGCACATGCGCTGGCCCAGTACAGGGGAAGTATTTATAGACGTGCTGGATGAGGCGATCTCTAAATTCTTGTCTGAAAAAGAAATTGGCAACAAGCCGATCATTGATCCTGATATGATGCCTGCATTTAGCCTCGCGCATATTCAAAGACTGACCGATGACACGGGTATCGTACAGCATGCCAAGTATGGCATTCCTAACCTCAAGGAAGGTTATTGTCTGGATGACAACGCCAGAGCGTTAATATTGACGATCCTTGCGTACCAGCAAAATAAAAGCAAAGCTGCGCTGGATCTGATTCCGATATATCTGAGTTATATTCAGTATA
>NZ_DATHGC010000230.1:0-6034 GCF_035317785.1 Pedobacter sp.
CAATATCGGAACTGTTTTGGAAGCCATCATGTACCACAACCCCTATCCTGCCAAATACCTTTCTGAAAATTCATGGAACCAGTTGGTACTGAAAGCATTTTTCACGGAAAAAGACGTCACCAGGATCACCGGAATAACAGAAAGAAAAAACAAAGCGCTTTCTGAAACCTTAAAGGATTATGTACAGGAACGCCTGGCCGCGCACCGGACAGTGCATCCGGAGATCTACAAATTAATAGAACTGTAACACCAGATATATAAAAACTTGAATTATGTGCTGTAATGAAAATTTCCAGGAAAGAATTGAAGGAGAAAAAATTCAAACCTCCCTTGATCTGCATGACATTAGCGGGATGAAGTTCTTTGACCCGCATGTCCACATGACCTCACGTACCACCGACGACTATCAGGCCATGGCCGATGCGGGTATAGTTGCCCTGATAGAGCCCGCCTTTTGGCTGGGTCAGCCGCGCACAGGCTTAGATAGCTTTACGGACTACTACAGCAGTCTGATCGGCTGGGAAAGGTTCAGATCTTCTCAGTTTGGCATCAAACACTATTGCACCATAGGCTTAAACTCACGTGAGGCCAATAACGAAAAACTGGCAGAGCAGGTTATGGAGATTCTGCCCAACTTTATTTTCAAAGAAGGTGTAGTCGGCATCGGCGAAATTGGTTTTGATGACCAGACCGCCGCAGAAGAAAAATACTTCAGACTGCAGCTGGACCTGGCAAAAGAAGCGGGCCTTCCGGTTCAGATCCATACCCCTCACCGGGATAAGAAAAAAGGAACCCAGCGCAGCATGGACATTTCCATCGAGCAGGGACTTGCCCCGCATATGGTCATTGTAGACCACAACAATGAAGAAACAGTAAAAGAAGTTTTGGACAGGGGCTTTTGGGCCGCCTTTACCATTTATCCGTTTACCAAAATGGGCAATGAGCGTATGGTGGAGGTTGTAAAACAATATGGATCTGAAAGGATCATGATCAATTCTGCTGCCGACTGGGGCATTAGTGACCCGCTGGCAATACCTAAAACGGCTGCATTGATGAAAAAATCAGGGATCAGCTTAAAAGACATTGAACTGGTTACCTACCGCAATGCCATTACCGCGTTCGGGCAAAGCGGGCAGATCAACGAAGCAGACTTCCTTTCGGTCAAAAACATCGACCAGAGCCAGAAGTTTGAAAGCAATTCTATTCTACGTGGCGGGCAGCAGCCAAGGATAGACAAGAACTCGATTATTATCTCTTAGAAAGTGCAGAAATTAATAGGATACCTCAGGCTGATGCGGCCCGCCAATGTGGTGACTTCTGTTGCCGATGTCCTGGCGGGGATCGCTATAGCTGGTTATTTTTTTCCACAAAGTATTATACCAGGATGGCACACCGTTGCAGGTGCCGCAGGTATGTCACAATTCCCTGTTTTATTACTTTGCATTTCTACAATAGGGCTCTACAGTGGCGGCATCATACTCAATGATGTATTTGACGCAGAACTAGACGCTAAAGAGAGGCCTGAACGCCCGATACCTGCCGGCCTCATATCAAAAAAGGCAGCTGCTATTTTTGGTGGTATCTGGTTCTTTATTGGAATTTTTGCAGCAGGAATGTACAGTAAGGAGTCTCAATACCTGGCAGTAGCCATAATGGTCTCCTGTTTAATATATGACAAATACCTGAAACACCACTCGCTTTTTGGACCATTGAGTATGGGGCTCTGCCGCGGGTTAAACCTATTGCTGGGAATGAGTATTATGCTTGACAAAGTACAGGAATTATGGTATCTGGGTATTGTACCCATCATTTACATCGCTGCCATTACGATGATCAGCAGGGGTGAGGTCCATGGAGGGGGTAAAAAAACGCTCTGGTTTGCAGGAGCACTCTATTTTTTCGTTATTGCCTGCATCAGCTATTTTGCTTTCAAAAACGGCCAGCTTCTGGTTACACTGATTTTTCTTGCCGCATTTGCAATGATGATCCTTGTTCCTTTGTTCAGGGCCATGCAAAATCCAATCGGGCCAAACATTGGAAAAGCCGTTAAATCAGGGGTCATTGCGCTCATTTTGATGAATGCGGCATGGGCAAGCGCCTTTGGCGTCTTTCAAATCGGCCTTTTTATCGTTATTCTTTTACCAATATCACTTTTACTAAGTAAAGCTTTTGCAGTTACTTAGGTAATATCTCTAAAATATGAGTCATTTAAAACAATCGTTTAGCGTCAAATTTGAGTACAACGTTTATTTCACCTCATCGCTATTCGATACCGGCAACACTACCTTATTCAGCTTCTTTAAAGCTCGTTCTTCGGATGCGCTAAAAAAAATATATTTTGTCGTAGACCAGGGCGTTGCCGATGCGCATCCGGAACTGACCGCCAATATCAAAACCTTTTTTGCCGGCCAGACAGAGGTTCAGCTCATAGAAGAGATCCTGATCGTCCCGGGTGGGGAAGCTTCTAAAAATGACACCGCACTCTTCGATCAGATCGTAGCAGCGGTAGACCTGCACAAGATTGACAGGCATTCTTATATAGCTGCTATCGGCGGCGGAGCAGTCCTTGACCTGGTAGGTTATGCGGCCGCAGTTTCTCACAGGGGCATCAAACACATCCGCATCCCTACTACTGTTTTGTCTCAGAACGATTCAGGAATAGGTGTAAAAAACGGCATCAATTACAAACGCAAAAAGAATTTCCTGGGTACATTTGCCCCTCCGGTGGCCGTATTCAATGATGATGAGTTTTTACCAACGCTAAGCGACAGGGATTACCGTTCAGGGATATCGGAAGCCATTAAAGTAGCCCTGATCAAAGATGCCGAATTCTTCTGCTGGCTCGAAGACCATGCTGTTCAACTCGCCGCGAGGGATGCTGAAAGCATGAATTACCTGATCAGACACTGCGCAAAACTGCATATGGACCACATTGCCGGCGACGATCCTTTTGAAACAGGCTCTGCCAGACCGCTTGATTTTGGTCACTGGGCTGCACATAAGCTGGAGCAGCTGAGTGATTTCCAGGTACTGCATGGCGAAGCCGTAGCCATGGGTATTGCGCTGGACAGTGTATATTCTTTCTTAACCGGAATGCTGAGCGAAGACAAAGCATTGCGAATATTAAATGTACTGACCGATCTGCGATTTAACATTTCAGACCCCATCATCCACATCAAAGATGCCGGATCACCAATATTGAAAGGCCTTGCAGAATTCCAGGAACACCTTGGCGGGTTACTGACCATCACTTTGCTTACTGATCTGGGTACCGGGCAGGAGGTGCACGAAATGGATCATCAGCTGCTTATTGCAGCCAGCGATTATGTGGCTAAATTTATTAAAGACAAGGAAAGCTTAAATACAACCCATTAACATGAAAGTCAACAGTGGTCATTTAACCTATTGCACCAATATTCACGCAGGTAAAAACTGGACGGAAGATTTTAAGGCCCTGCAAAAGAATTTTCCGGCTATTAAGCAATCTGTGTCACCGGATCAGCCCATGGGACTCGGGCTCAGGCTATCCAATGAGGCCAGTTTAGCACTGGCAAACCAGGCAACGCTCGATGAATTTAAGCAATGGCTGAAGGACAATGATACTTATGTATTTACCATGAACGGCTTCCCTTACGGGGAGTTTCACCATACTGTGGTCAAGGCGGATGTACACACACCGGACTGGACCACCGATGCCAGAAGGGAATACAGCATCAGACTGTTTCGTATTCTGGAACAATTACTTCCCGAAGGAATGGACGGCGGTGTTTCTACCAATCCGTTAAGTTACAGGCATTGGTTCAAAACCGATAATGCCTTAAATGAAGCGAGAAGAACCGGCACAATGAACATGATCGAAGTGGTCAAAGAACTGATCAGCATTTACAATAAAACGGGCAAGGTATTGCACCTGGATGTTGAGCCCGAACCCGACGGCATGATGGAAACTGGCAGAGAGTTCATCGACTGGTTTGAAGCTGACCTGCTCACCCTGGGCATCCCTGAGATCTCCAAAGTATTTGCTGCGGATAAGGCAGCAGCTGAAAAGATGATCAGAAGGCACCTTAACCTTTGCTACGACGTTTGTCACTTTGCCATAGGCTATGAACCACATGAAGCAGTACTGAAAGAACTGGCACAAAAGAACATCGCAGTTGGCAAGATCCAGATCAGCGCGGCACTCAAAGCCAATCTTCAGAAAACGGCAGAAGAAAAAGCAGCCATCAAAAAGGCTTTTGACATCTTCAACGAACCCGTTTATCTCCACCAGGTAGTAGCCAGAAAAGCAGATCGTGATCTGCTCAGGTATACTGATCTGCCTGAAGCATTGGCGGACTTTGAAAATGAAACTGTACAAGAATGGAGGGCCCATTTTCACGTACCCATATCCATCAAAGAGATCGGCTTGCTTTCCACCACGCAGGAAGACATCACCGAAGTACTCAGACTTCAAAAAAACAATCCTTTTACCCATCACCTGGAAATAGAGACCTATACCTGGGAAGTCCTGCCGCAGCAGATCAAATTGCCGATCACCGAATCCATCAGCAAAGAACTGGATTGGGTCATCAGCCAGTTAGCATAACCACAAATCCCGATTAAGATGAAGAAAACTGTAGTAATAGATGTTGTTGGCTTGTCCTCAAACCTGATTGGAGCACATACCCCATTTCTGGAAAAATATGCTAAGGCAAAAAAGCTCCATACCATAGCGCCTATGCTGCCTGCAGTAACTACAGCGGTGCAGTCTACCTATTTAACAGGAAAAACTCCTGCCGAACATGGCATTGTGGGCAATGGCTGGTACGACCATACCGATGCGGAAGTTAAATTCTGGAAACAGTCCAACAAACTGGTACTGGTAGACAAGATCTGGGACAAAGCCAAAAAAGAAGACCCTAATTTTACCTGTTCCAATATGTTCTGGTGGTACAATATGTATTCCAACGCTGATTACTCGGTAACTCCACGCCCAAACTATCTGGCCGATGGCAGAAAAATGCCGGACTGCTATTCGGAACCTGCGGAACTCAGGGATACCTTACAGAATAAGCTGGGCCAGTTTCCGCTGTTCCAGTTTTGGGGACCTGGAGCGAACATTAAGTCTACCAAGTGGATTGCCGATGCAGCCGTCATCACCGACGAGCTGTATGACCCTACCCTCACACTCATCTATTTACCGCATTTGGATTACTGTCTTCAAAAATTTGGTCATGACTTCAGTAAGATCAGCAAAGAACTGACTGAGGTAGATGAGGTGGTCAAAGGGCTTATCGAGCATTACGAAAAACAAAGTGCCAATATCATTATACTCTCTGAATACGGCATCGTTCCTGTTAGCCAGCCAATACATTTAAACCGTGTTTTCAGACAGAACAACCTGCTGCAGATCCGTGTAGAGCGGGGACTGGAACTTCTTGACGCAGGTGCTTCCAAAGCATTCGTTGTGGCCGATCACCAGGTGGCCCACGTCTATATCAATGATCCTTCAGTAAAAGAGCAGGTAAAAAGCATTTTGGAAAAAACAGCTGGCATAGCACTGATCCTTGACCAGGAAGGCAAGAAAAAATATGGCATAGATCATGCAAGAGCTGGAGATTTTGTAGTGGTGGCAGAACCCAAAAACTGGTTCACCTATTACTTCTGGCTGGACGATGCCCTGGCACCGGACTATGCGCGCTGTGTAGACATCCACAAAAAGCCGGGTTATGACCCTGTAGAAATGTTCATGTCTTCCAAGCCCCGCGCGGCCTACAAGCTCCTTTGCAAGAAAGCCGGTTTCCGCTACGTAATGGATGTCATTCCACTGGATGCCACTTTGATAGGCGGTTCGCATGGCAGTGTAGACGCGCCAAAGGAATTCCACCCGGTACTGATCACTGATCCCTTGTTAAATGACGAAGACAAGAAAGCGACGGATGTTTATGAACTGATCTGGAAAGCGCTGCACAATTAAACCGAAATTTAATCTTCGAACACTATACATTTAAACTGTATTCTTCTATTTTTGGAAAGACACACTGACCACGTATGG
>NZ_DATHGC010000231.1:0-14817 GCF_035317785.1 Pedobacter sp.
GATGATCTGTTAAAAGCGCCCAGCGGAAATGTGCTTGCCGCTTTACAAGGCAAGGCCCCTGGCGCACAGATCAGTCAGAATTCCGGCGACCCGGCGGGAGGGATGTCAGTCAGATTACGCGGGCTGAGTTCTTTAAATTCAGGCTCAGATCCGCTATATATTATTGACGGGGTTATTGTAAATAATGCTACAGCCCGTGTAACCAATACCTCAGCCAACTACGACGGAGGTGGCAGTGGTACTGGAGGCAATGGAACCTTCGTCGGGGCTATTGGTCAGAACAGGATGGTCGACATTAATCCAAACGACATTGAGCGTATTGAGGTTTTAAACGGTGCTGCTGCTGCTGCCATTTATGGTTCCAGAGCAAACGCAGGGGTTATCCAGATCTTTACGAAAAGAGGGATGAGCGGCAAGCCTGTTGTTAGTTTATCTTCCAGTTTTACAACCAGTCATTTGCGTAAGCAGCTGGAAGTGAACCGGTCACCCGTTAAATTTGGGGATCCTAAGCTGCCTGTTGATGCTTTTACCCAGGATGTGATACAAACGGTGACGATACCCCCGGCAACTGTGCCTACATTATATACTACTACCGTACCGGTAAACAGGTACGATTATCAGGATTATATATTTCAATCGGCTGTCGGTACAGACAATACTGTATCTGTTGCAGGAGGAAGTGATAACACTAAATTCTATACTTCATTAGGTTATTTCTCTAACCAGGGGATCATTAAAAATACGGACTTCAAAAGGTATAACATGCGGGCAAACCTGGACCAGAAAATTACAGACTGGGCTAAACTTACTGCTGGATTTAATTATATTCATAGTGATGCAAATGAAAAGCCCGATGGCAACTCATTTTTCTCACCTATGAATTCGATCACGATCATTGGTAACTTTCATGACATCTTTGCGCGGGATGCCCTGGGTAATTTAAAAGCCGTTGGAGAACGGGGAAGGGTGAACCCGGTGTCGGTAATTGAGGACATTAAGCAGCGCCAAACGGTTAACCGTGTCATTGCCAATGCAAAACTTGTATTGAACCCTGTTAAAAATCTGACTGTCGATTATACCATTGGAGTGGACAATACCATCCAGAATGGAACTACTTTTATACCGCCTTTCGCTTATAACGTGAGCACGGGTTTTTATGGAGGCGGGCCCAGCCTGGACCCAAGTCTAAATGGTTATGCAAGCGCAGCTAACGCTACAGCTACCCTGTTTAATCATGAGCTGAACCTTACTTATGATGCAAAACTATCTGATGTTTTGCTGTCTACCACTCAGCTGGGCGGTTCTTATCAATATGAAAAAAATAATTATTTATTGTCTAACGGACGTGGACTTGCGCCTTTTATAGAAAGTGTAGAGGGGGCCAGCACCATCCTGCCTAACGCCGACAGGCGTTTGCAGCAATCCATAAGCGGAGCATACCTGCAGCAAAATTTTAAATACAAAGACCATTTGTTTGTAACGGGCGCAGTACGTGTGGATCAGTCGACCGTTTTTGGTGAAAAAAACCGGACTAAGGCATACCTAAAAGGAAATGCCAGCTATGTCCTTTCATCGGCTGAATACTGGAGTGGTTTGGGTGTATCCGATTGGTGGGATACTTTCAAAGTCAGGGCCGCTTATGGGCAATCGGGTAATCTAACCGGAATTGGGCCATATGAGCGTTTTAACCAGTATCTTTCTTCTTCTTATCTGGGCAGGACTTCGCTGGTGTCCAAAACCCAGCTGGCAAATACTGACGTCGCCCCGGAAAGGCAGACTGAACTGGAGCTTGGAACAGACCTGTCGTTCTTTAAAAACAGGCTTGGCCTGGTGTTCAACTGGTACGCCAAAAAGGTTGATGAGCTGCTTGTTCCGGTTGTTATTGCGCCAACAACAGGTTATATCAGCCTATTGCAAAATAACGGTTCCTTAAAAAATAAGGGAATAGAGATTATGATTACCGGAACTCCTGTTGTAACGAATAGTTTTAAATGGAATGCCTCGTTTATTTTCAACCGCAACAGGAATAAAGCTGAAGGCACCGGTGCTTTACAATTGATTACTACAAATCCCGGCGCTCCGGTTGCCGTCATCGACGGTGAACCTGCTGGTGTATTTTATGGTACCTTTTTTGCCAGAAATCCGGATGGAAGCTTGTTAACTGATGCTGCAGGAATCCCTCAACTGGAACGGGGCATTCAAAATTCCACCACGACCTACACACCTCAGCGGGGTGCAAATGGTCTGCCTACAGGAACTACCCTGCGTAAGGTTATTGGTGACCCGAACCCTGATTATACCGGGTCATTTGTAAATGATTTTTCTTATAAGAAACTAGGACTGCATATTCAGCTGGATGCTTCGGATGGTGCAGATGTATGGAATGCCGACTGGCGCACCCGTCAGGGTGTAGGCGGCGGTAAGGTGGCCGAGCAGGAACAGATGGGCCTTTTGCCGCGTGGTTATGTAGCAGGCGTATATGCTACCGAAGAATGGCGGATTGATGATGGTTCTTATGTGAAGTTAAGAGAGGTGTCCTTAAGTTATAATGTCGGGAAGGTGAAATTCATGCAGGATCTCACGATCAACCTGAGCGGAAGGAATCTGGTTTCCTGGGACAACTACAAAGGATACGATCCTGAATTGAACTCAGGTGGACAATCCACCCTTCTCAGGAACATCGACTTTGGACCTGTGCCAATTCCGAGGACCTTTAGTTTAGGTGTACGTGCTAAGTTTTAAATTAATTAAGGACAAAAATACATTCTGATGAAAAGAAATTATATATATAAAATAGTAAGCACCTTATTGGTGTTGGTTATGATAACTTCCTGCAAAAAAGAGTACAGAGATCCATCGGGTGCAAATGCGGATGATGTGCTGACCACGCCAAAAGGTTTGACGGGAGTAGTGGTAGGCCTGCAAAAAGTCTATTCGGTAGGCCGGCTCGGGGTGTACTTCAATTCGGTTTCCACTGCCGGCTTCGTTACCAACGAAATCATGCTTATGAATTCAGGAAATATACCGGAATTGCAGCTGTTCACTGGCGGTAATAGCGTGGATGGCACGAATAATATTTTAACAAATTTATGGACTTACAGCAATAAGATCATTTTTGACGCAGATAATGTGATTAATAATGCTGCAAATCTGGGTGACAAGAATTATGCTTCAGGGTTGATCGCATACGCAAGTATATTTAAGGCCTTAGCGTTAGGTAATTTGTCTCAGTACTGGGAAAATATACCTTCCGGGATTGGACAAAATGTGACTTTCATAGGACGGGTTGAAGGATTCAATAGAGCTATTGCGGTAATAGACAATGCGCTTTCTGTAATTACGGCCAATAACATCAGCGCCGGGTTTTTAAGTAATGTGCCTGCTGGAATTGACATACAGAATACTTTATATGCTTTAAAAGCCAGATATGCGCTTTTTGCAGGAAATTATTCCTTAGCCCTGACAGCTGCGAATAGCGTTGATCTGACTAAAAAATCAACTTTCAATTTTGACGCGCAGACGTTGAACCCAATTTTTGAGATCGCGACTTCTACCAATAACGTGTTCCAGCCAACCAATGCCAATCTGGGATTGACAGGTGCCTACACTCCTGATGCGGCAGATAAGCGGCTTCCTTTTTACACCGTGCCAAATGCGACCGCACCTACTGCCCGTTTAGGTGGCTTTGGATTGACGAGTACCACTGCTATACCGGTCTATTTGCCCGGCGAGGTCACTTTGATCAAGGCTGAGGTTTATGCCCGTCAGGCTACGCCGGATCCGGTGAATGCATTGATTGAGCTGAACAAGGTGGTGACCAAGCAGCCCGCAGCCGATCCTTTTGGTGTTGGGGCAGCTTTGCCACCAGTAGTTGGCGCTTTGACTCCTGCGCAGATCCTGCCGTTGATCTATAAACACCGGAGTATTGAGCTGTATCTGTCAGGGTTAAAACTGGAAGATATGAGAAGGTTTGGGTTGCCAAATGGTGACCGGAAGCGGAATTTCTTTCCATATCCGTTTACTGAAAGGGACAACAATATAAATACTCCGGCTGATCCGGCTTTCTAATAGAGATCTGGTGTGACACTAGAGGATAAAAAGAGGGGAAGCCAACGGCTTCCCCTCTTTTTATTACAAAATCTGTAAGTTTTTGACTTTATAGGTAGCTAATGCAGGGTCATCTGCTGAGAGTTCGGTAACCAGGTAATGTATGTTTTCCAGTGTGGCTACTTTGAGCCGCAATGAGATGTCAAGCTTTTCCGAAATACAAAGTATCGCGGTTCTTTTAGATGCGTTGAGCATTGTTTTCTTCAACTGGTTGATCTCCCAGTCGGTGTCGGTAAGGCCGTCGGCAGGGTGCAGCGCACTTGTGCCCAGCAGGCAAAGGTCGGGGCTGATCTCTGAAAGCTGGTTGATCACATGGCCGCCATAGGTGACCTGGGAGTTTTTAGAGAACAGGCCTCCAATGAGGATCACTTCTATTTTGGCGTATTTAGCCAGTTCAATGGCTACAAAGGGGCTGATGGTGAAAAAAGTGGCATGCAGATTTTCAGGAAGCTGTTTGGCCAGCTCTATAATCGTGGTGCCGCCGCCGGTCAGTACCACCATGCCATCTTTTATAAGAGATATTGCCTTTTTGGCGATGCTGATCTTGGCGTCTTTTGCATAGACGGTGCTGTCATCGAATGAGGATTGGTAAGATTTGGAAAGTGCCCCACCATGGACCTTAATCAACTGGTTGCTGTCTGAAAGCTCCTGCAGGTCGCGCCTGATGGTGTCTTCTGAGACGTTTAGCAATTGAACAAGATCAGAAGTAAGCACGCGGTTGTGCAGGTTGATCTGGCGCATCACAAAATCATGGCGTTCCTTTTTAAGCATCGGTTTAATTTTTGGCTAAAATAAATAAAAAACGGTCGAAAAAACGCTATGCGTGTTTTTGCAGGTTTTTGCAGTATTTATTTCTGTGTAGCATAAAAATAGTAGATTATTTTGTAAAATAGTGAAAAACTTTTATGATATTTACTAGAGCTTTGATTTTTATGCGTGTAAGTGCAGGATTTTAAATCAAGGAAACTAAACAAACTTAAATTCTTAAACCAAAACAAGCTTTTATGAAAAGAAAACTACTATTACTTTTTATGGGCATTTCCTTGTTGCTGACGCAGGCATTTGCGCAGCAGGTTACGGTGACCGGTAAGGTAACTTCGCCCGATGGGCTGCCGGTGCCAGGGGCATCTGTAAAAATCAAAGGAAATCAGAGCGGTGCTCAAACCGGGGCATCAGGAACTTATTCCATCAGCGCGAAACAAGGCGATGTGCTGGTCTTTTCTTTTATCGGGAACGTAACACAGGAAAAAGCTGTGACCGGAAATGTAATTAATGTGGTATTGCAGGAGGATAACAAGTCTTTGAATGAAGTCGTTGTTACCGCATTGGGTCAAACAGTGAAGCAAAGATCGCTGGGTACATCTCAACAAACAGTTAAAGGAGCGGATATTGCTCAAACACAACGCGAAAACTTCGTTAATGCCTTGCAGGGACGGGTAGCCGGTGTCGAGGTGACGAGTTCATCCGGTGTCCCGGGATCCTCATCATCTATTACGATCAGGGGTGTCAGTTCGATCAGCGGCAGCAACCAGCCACTGATGATCGTTGACGGATTGCCGATCGACAACAAGACGCTGAACACCTCCGCCTTCTTCTCAGAGATCAGCTCGAACACTTCGCAAGCCAACCGGACAGTCGACTTTACCAACAGGTCTTCAGATATCAACCCTGAGGACATTGAAAGTTTAGTTGTGCTGAAGGGTCCTGAGGCAGCTGCGCTCTACGGAATTGATGCGGCAAATGGCGCAATCGTGATCACCACAAAAAGAGGTAAATCCGGCCCGGGTGTTATTGACTATAGCAATAGCTTCAGGGTGGAAACGCCAAGAGGAAAACCAGAGATTCAAAGGCAATATGGTATTAGTGGTGTTGGAGCAAGCACCTTCCAGTATTTTGGCAACGAATATCCTGCCGGCACCCAGTTTTATGACAATATCGATGGGTTTTTTCAAACTGCTTTAACCCAGAAGCACAATTTGTCATTTAGCGGGGGCGCGGAGAAGCTTAACTACAGGGTTTCAAGTTCATTTACCAATCAAAATGGCGTAGTTCCCAATTCAAAATATGACAGGATTAACCTGACAGGCTCAACTCAGGCCACGCTAAACAGCTGGTTGAAAACAGATCTTTCGATGAGCTATGCCTATTCTAACAATGATCAGGCCCGTAAAGGCGTAGGCGGTCCATTGATTGGCCTGCTGGTGTGGCCGCAAACAGATAATGCAAAAGATTACCTGACGCCAGCAGGTACGCGGAGACGCCTGTCTACTCTTGGAGCCGGATCAGAAGTTGATAATCCGTATTTCAATATCAACAAAAATCTGAATAATTCTAAAACAAACCGCTTGATCTCAAATCTCGGATTGACAATTACTCCATTTTCATGGGGGCATTTCAAAACAAACATTGGGGTAGACAACTATACAAACACAACAATGATTGTCAGGCATCCTGAAAGCACTGCGGGGTTTGGGCCCAAAGGCATATTGGATATCGCAAATGATGTGGTACGTAATGTGAATATGCAGAATTTGTTTAACTTCAATACCGTTAAGTTTACTGAATCACTGTCATTTGATGCTACCATAGGCCAGTCGTTCCAGGATCTAAGGTCTAATACTGACGCATCTTACGGTGAAAATTTTTTAGATCCGGATTTTATTTCGGTAAATAATACCAATATCCGGAATGCCAGGAGTACATTGACCAGACGAAGACTGGTTAGTTTCTTTGGAAGGGCAACTTTGAATTATAATGATTATTTATACCTGACAGGAACGATGAGGAATGACAGAACTTCAACTATTCCAATAGACAGATATTCATTTTATTACCCTTCAGTATCAACAAGCTTTGTGTTTACGGATGTTCCTGCCTTTGCAGGTCTGAAGAAAATTTTTACCTCTGGTAAACTTCGGGCAGCTTATGCTCAGGTTGGTAAAGACGCGAGACCTTATGCGTATAATGCAGTTCTGGAATTTAAACCGACTGTTGGCGGTGGTTATGGTTATGGATTTACCGGACCAAATCTGAATTTGAAACCTGAATTTGCAAAATCATATGAATTTGGTACGGAGCTGGCATTTCTGAATGACCGTTTGGGACTTGATCTGACGGTTTACAGAAAGGAAACTACCGATCAGATTATAAATGACATCCGGGGAAGTTATGCAACTGGATATATTTTGTTTAATCTGAACGGCGGAAGTACCCGTAATCAGGGTTTAGAAATGACTTTGAGGGGAACGCCGGTAAAAGGGACAAACTTCACCTGGGACGTGCTGGCAAATTTTGAGAGTGCTAAAGGCGAAGTACTTGCATTACCGAATTCATTACCAGAAGCATACGTTTCTGATACCTGGTTGTTTGGAAATATAAGGGGCGGAAATTCTGTGGGTAAATCTACGAGATCTTTAACCGGATTTTTCTATTTGAAAAATAATACCGGCGATATACTCATAGATCCCACAACTGGTCTGCCGTTGAGATCGACCGTATTTATTGATGCGGGATATGACAGGCAGCCTGATTTTTCTATTGGACTAACTAATACTTTTAGCTTTAAAAACTTTTCATTTTCATTTCTTCTTGATATAAGAAAAGGTGGTGATATACTCAACGGTACGGAGCAGTTCTTGACCGCCCGGGGCTTAAGTATGCGCACCCTTGACAGAAACGAGCCTCGTGTAATTGCAGGTGTATTGAGAGATGGTCTGGAAAACTCGGCAAATCCTACAAAAAACAACATCATTGTCGTTCCAAGATACCAGAACGGGTATTATACAGACATTAGTGAAGAATTGTTCGTTGAAAAAGATATCAACTGGCTTCGGTTAAGAGATGTGACTTTCAGTTACAGGCTGCCTGCAAGCCTGCTTAAGAAGCAGAACTTTGTAAAAAACGCAAGCCTTTTTGTGACCGGGACAGATTTGTTTTTAATTACCAATTATTCTGGACTTGATCCGGTGGTGAACGGAAATAGCGCAGCAGTCGGTGGTTCTGGAGGTGTGGGTATCGACTATGGAAATTTCCCCATACCGATGGGCGTGAACTTTGGGATTAAAATTGGTTTATAATCAGGAGGAGATATTAAAATGAGAAAAATATATATGACATGTTTAGTTGCCTGCCTGGTTTTGGTAAGCAGCTGCAAGAAGTTTTTGGATGTTAACGAGAATCCAAATGCGCCCCAGGATGTTACAGCAAACCTATATCTGGCACCTATGCTGCACTGGATGGTTACAGATGCTGCATATGAGGGGCGTCACATAGGCAGGTATACGCAGAACTGGACCCTGCCGG
Organism: Pedobacter sp.; assembly: GCF_035317785.1. Classification (GTDB taxonomy): domain Bacteria; phylum Bacteroidota; class Bacteroidia; order Sphingobacteriales; family Sphingobacteriaceae; genus Pedobacter. The sequence goes on from NZ_DATHGC010000231.1 coordinate 8,410, forward strand.
CGGCGACACTTGGCACCTGGGACCGGATGGGCTATGATCCTGGTTCTGACAATGGAGCGCAGACCTTTAGGGATGTGTATTGGAGTTTAGGAAAGAATCTTATTGACATGATGACCAAAGCCGAGGCCGAGGAACGCTGGGATCTATTGGGGGTAGGTTACATCCTTAAGGCCTGGGGCTGGCAAACGCTGACTGATCTGCATGGAGAAATTACCATAAAGGAAGCATTTGTCCCTAATAAGACTGAGTTTGCTTATGACAGCCAGGAATTTGCTTATGAAGAGGTACGGAGACTGCTGGGTCTTGCCATTAGTAACCTGCAGAGAACTGATGGGGCTGTGGACGCTACATTTTTGAGTGTGGGCGATAAAATTTACAATGGTGACCGTACAAAATGGCTTAAATATGCTTACGGATTACTTGCTATTAATCTAAGCCATTATAGTAATAAGTCTGTGTATGATCCCAATGCGGTTATTGCTGCCGTTGACAAATCATTTGCCGGTAATGCAGATGATGCGCTTCTCACTTATGGCAGATTGGGAAATGACGATTCTAATTTTATGGGACCACGCCGTCAGAATTTCCAAAATTACAGACAGACACAATTTATAGTTGGGTTGATGAACGGAACACAGTTTGACAATGTAGTTGACCCCAGAATGACCAGAATGCTGGTTCCTGCACCTGATGGAGTATACCGCGGACTGGACGTAAATGTGGTTAATTACGGAGCACTTACAACTGCTCAAAGACCAAATAACATATGGGGGTACGATGCGAATATTACAGCAGGAAAACCGACAACTTATCTTTTTGATGATGTCTCAAGATTCCCTTCCATGACTTATTCGCAACTACAGTTCATCAAGGCAGAGGCAGCTTATAGAAAAGGAGACAAAGCAGTAGCTTTGGATACCTATAGAAATGCAATATCATCGCACATTGATTTTGTAAATGCGCGCAACAGCGATAACGGTCAGCTGCCATCTCAAATCACTTCATCAGAAAAAACGGCTTTTCTTAACAATACTGCAATAGTCCCTGTGCTTGCGTCTGATTTGACATTGTCTCATATTATGTCGCAAAAATACATTGCCCAATGGGGTTGGGGACATTATGAGACCTGGATGGACATGAGAAGATATCATTATACTGATGTTGATCCGGCGGCCAATGGTAAACAAATTTTCCGCGGCTTTGCTGTTCCAACTGGTTTATATGGAGATAACGGTGGAAAAGTAGTACAAAGGGTCAGGCTGCGTTATAATTCTGAATATGTTTGGAATAGGGCAAACCTGGATAAGATCGGTGGCCTTGCTGCTGATTTTCACACCGTACCACTATGGATTATTCAACCTTAATTACTCGCAAAATGAAAAGAAATTATATTTTAATCTTATTGGTCCTTGCTGCAGGTTTTTCATCTTGTAAGAAAAATGCCGTACAGGAAATCGATGCTCCGCCATCAAACGGAGCTTACATCCGTGGTTATAACTTTGCTGTTGGTGGTCCGAGCATAAATTTTTATGTCAATGACACTAAAATTTCAGCGGTCAATTCTACTACAGGAGCGGAGGCTCCAGCAGGCGTGGCCTACGCAGGTATATTCCCTGCTAACAATAGCTATGCACTGCTGAGCAGTATCGGGAATGTTGCCTTTAAAACAAAAATATCGTCTACGGCAACAGCAAATGCAAATGCCGTGATCGCAGATATTTCCGCTACTGTAGAAGCAGGTAAGTACTACTCCTTTTTTACAAGCGGGATCTATGATGCCGCCGCAAAAACTACATCAGGCTTCGTATTGGAAGATGTGTTCCCGGCCCCTGACACCGCAGCAGCCTATGTTAGGCTGGTAAACACCATTCCGAACGCGATCAATGGTTTTGATCTGAAGGCTGTAAATAAAACTACTGCTGCATCGGTCACTATAGCGCCTGTGACGGCGTATAAAAGTGCGTCAACCTATACAAAAGTTCCTAATGGGGTGTATAATTTAACTGCAGTTAGTACGAATACGCCAACCAATTATACCATTACAAGAGCGGATGTTTCCTTTTCGAAAGGATTTGTATACACTATTGCCGCACGTGGTAATGTGAATGTTGCGGCGAATCCGGGTTTGGATTTGACGAGAAACAGGTAAATAACAGAGGCCGGATCATTAATAAAATGACCGGCCTTTTTTTCTTTTTCAATTGTGGGTATCTTGCAGTACTAATTTTAAGAGGCAAGCATGAGATTTTTAAGTTTCTTGTTACTGGCGATCTTACCCTGTCTCACTTCAAATGCCGCAATTTTTACTGTGACGAGTAACTCGAATGATGGTGCAGGTTCGCTGAGACAGGCCATACTGGATGCAAATGCGAATGGGGCTGTGGCCGATCGTATTCATTTTGAACTGCCTGGTGCTGATGCGGTTGATATGGCGATAACGCTTACTGAAGAACTGCCTCCGCTGACCTCGAACCTTGTGATTGATGGTACCACACAGCCAACAGCTTTACTTGGAAGCCCAAGTATTAAGATCAGGCTTGTAAGAGGATCTGCAACCTGGTTTAGCGGACTGGTACTGGATGGGGTTTCTAATATTGAGATCTATGGCATCTATTTTAGTAATTTTCTTTCCCAGCGGAGCGCTCCTTCAGATGAGAGAAAGGCCGGGATTTTTCTGCGGAATGCTTCTCATATCAAAATTGGTGCGCCAAATAAGCAAAATGGTTTTGGAAATAATTACACTTCGGTTATTTCACCCACTACACCAAATCTTCAGGAAGATATAACCATTTCATCGAACATTATCGGACTTGATCCAAGTGGCATGACTGCAGCAGGTAATGCTGTAGGGATTGACCTAAGCTATCTTAGAAATTCAACCATAGGTGGCCCAGCGGCTCAATATGGAAATCTAATAAGCTCCAATGCAGATGGAGTTTCGCTGGGGGCATTGAGTGGTACAGTTAATTTTTCTTTCAATGTAATCGGCTTCAGTGTTGACAAATCCAGAACCTTTCCGGCGGATCAGTCGACGGGTGTTTTCGCCAATGGTCAGGGTGTAGATCTGTTTATTACTGACAATTATGTTGTATCACAATTTACAGGTATCAGGATCGATAATGTTAGGAACAACTATTCAATTGAGCGTAATGTGATCGGTACTGGCCCAAATTCAGAGAATTACGGAAACGAGAAATATGGTATTGAATTGTACAATTGCGGTGCAGGGACTATTGGGCATCAGAATGTTATTGCTTATAACGAACAAGCGATTAAAGTTGACCTCTCTTATCCGGTATCTATTTTAAAAAACAGCATTTATTGTAATAGAGAATCTATTGTTTTTGACAGACTACCCAAAACTATCGTCCAATCCTCAATTTCTTCAATCACCTCCACAAGCGCCAGAGGGACTTATCTGCCCAATTCTTTCATCGAACTTTTTTATGATGATGAATGCCCGGACTGTCAGGGTAAAATCTGGATTGCTACTGTGCCGACAAACCCAGACGGGAGCTGGGTTTATAATGGTCCGCTTATTGGCGGGATCACTTCCACCGGAACCAATGCGGATGGGGCAACCTCGTCTTTTTCGAAACCATTGCTTTTTGATCAGGGGAAGATGATCACAGAGACATTTTGCAGCAGCAGTAAGGGTAGCATTACAGGGATTAGCATCAGTGATGCCAGTTTCTATAAATGGTACACAGAGGATGGGCAACTGGTGTATGATGGTCAGGATCTGGTGAATATCGAAGCTGGAAATTATTATCTGGAAGGAGGACAGCCCGGGAGTTGTGCGATCAGGTCTCCGGTATATACCATTCCAAACAAGGACATTGTATATAAAGCGAAAAATTTTGTCGTTGTACCGGCTAATTGCAATAGTGATAACGGATCAATAACAATAACGGGTTATGAAACAGAGGAGCCTTCATTGTTTGAATGGAAGGATGAGGCGGGAACGGTGGTTGGTAGCAATGCCTCAGTTTCTGGTTTGCCGGCAGGCAAGTATATGCTGACAGCATCAAATGGACAGGACTGCAGCAACATAGCCGGCGAATTTGTAGTGCCAGAAGCGGTGACACCATCGATAGACCTTTCCGGGTTGATAAAAAACACTACTTGCGATGGAAGATTTGTTAGTGCAGCCGGGATAAAGATTGATGGCACTACAGCGCCTTTTACTTACGCATGGATCAATGAACTAGGCAGCATTGTTGGGAGTGAATTGGAATTGAAAAAAGCTGCTCCGGGAAAATACTTTTTGAAGGTAACGGACCGTTATAATTGTGTGCAAACTTCTCCACTGATCAATTTTACAGATATCGGTAAAAAGGTTTTGGTTGTTCCAAATTCAATCTCTCCAAATGGCGATGGGATAAATGATACCTGGAAGATCCAGGGAGCAGATAGCTATACAAATTCTGATTTTTCGGTGTTTAACCGGTATGGTGAACGGGTTTTTTACTCCAGAGGGTATGTCTTGGAGTTTGATGGAAGTATGAAAAACGGACACTTGCCTGCAGGAGTTTATTATTATGTGATTGATTTGAAAGGCGATTGTCCGAATTTGACCGGTAGTCTAACAATAATCAAATAGAATTGCGTGTCCTTTACTGCTAAATTTTCCTATTTTTGCCCCAAAGTAAATTATCATGGCAAGTTTTACACTTACTCCTGAAACCTGGACAAAGGTTAAAATCAAATTTCTTAGAAAATACCGTGACCTCGCACAAGTAGAGATTCCTTTCATACCCGGCCAGGAAGATTCCCTGGTACAACAATTAATGGGTTTGGTGAAAAGGGACAGGGAATACGTTGAATTTACTATAAAAAAGGCGCTTGCTGATCCCGAAGGCAACAGGCTATAATTTTCTCTTTTTGTAGCCGGTTAATTGTTTTTAAGGGCATTAAATGTTAAATTGCATTCAGACATCTAAGTTTGGGTTATCAACAGATTAGTGCATGATGAAAAAATACAAACTGGCCACAGCCTTAATTCTTATCGCTTTTGCTTCGCTTACCTGGTCTTTTAAAGAAGACTTGTTCCTGGTTTCCAAAAACCTGGACATTTTTGCCGCGCTTTATAAGGAGATCAACATCAATTATGTAGAGGAAACAAATCCTTCAGATCTGATGCACAACGGGATTGATGCGATGCTGGGGAATCTGGATCCTTATACGGAGTACATTCCGGAATCGGAAATAGAAGATTATAAGTTGAAATATGTAAGTACCCAATACGGTGGTATTGGTGCAACTACGTTATTTATCGAAGGTAAGCTCTTCGTCAATGAGGTGATGGAGGGTTATCCGGCTGATAAGCAGGACCTGAAGCCAGGTGATCAACTGGTTAAAATCGATAATAATGAAATAAAAGGGAAGGACCGGGCACAAGTCAGTCAGCTGCTTCGCGGCCCTAAGGGTTCGCCGGTGGATCTGCTGATCATCAGGGACGGGGCTGTAATCACCAAAAAATTGGTTAGAGATGAGATTAAACAGCCAAATGTAAGTTATTCGGGAATGACTGAAGATCATATCGGATACATCAGGCTGGATAAGTTTTTGGAGAACTCTGCGCAGGAGGTAAAGGATGCTGCGGCTGCACTGAACAAAGAACAGCCAAAGGGAATGATCCTGGATCTGAGGTACAATGGCGGCGGTATATTGCAGGAGGCGGTGAAGATCGTAAATCTGTTTGTAAACAAGGACATCATGGTGGTCACTCAAAAAGGAAGGAATCCGCAGAAGACAGTTACTTATAAGACAATGAATGACCCTTTGTTCCCACAGACTCCCCTGGTGGTGCTGGTGGGGGCAAATTCAGCATCTGCTTCAGAGATCGTTGCAGGTGCGCTGCAGGACCTCGACAGGGCCATTATAGTAGGGCAGCGCAGTTATGGAAAGGGATTGGTCCAGCAGACCTTTACTTTGCCATACAATAGCCTGGTAAAGGTTACTGTTGCTAAATACTTTACGCCTTCGGGAAGGTGCATCCAGGCATTGGATTATGCGCATAAGGATGCCAGCGGCAAAACACTGAAATTTGCCGATTCGCTAATGAGTAAGTTTAGTACCAAAACGGGGAGAAGCGTGTATGATGGAAATGGCATCTATCCGGACGTGGTAGTGGGCCTGACAAAGTTTAGCCCGGTGACCACATCCATATTGAGCAAAAACCTGTTTTTTGACTATGCGAATGATTTTAAGAAACGGAACAAGACCATTACGCCGGCAGCAAGTTTTCAATTGAGTGATGCGGATTATGGCCAGTTTGTGGCATCTATGGCAAGCAAGGACTATTCTTATACTTCAAGGACGGAAAGGCTGTTGTCTGATTTGCGGGAGGAGGCCGAAAAAGAAAATAAACTGAATGTCGTAAAGGCCGATCTGGATGATCTGAAG
>NZ_DATHGC010000232.1:0-29898 GCF_035317785.1 Pedobacter sp.
ACCTGTAAAAAAGACTGTCTCCTTCATCTTCGGTTTGATATACGATCCCTGTTTTAGGCTGAACAGCTACCGCTTCATGCGTAAACCTGCCCATTGCTTTTATCGGATGAGGGTCGGCAATACCGATCTTGTCTGTCGCTGGTACCTCAAAGTTAAAACCATGATCTTTCTCCAGACTGCTTCCTTCCTTACCTGTCTTCAGGCTGCTTTCCTCGCAGGTGATCCATGACTTCCAGGGCGTAATGCCACCGGCGCAATTCCTGACCGTTCCGATCAGGCTTAAATACTGTGATTCTACTTGTTGTGTTTTTTCGTTATAGACCAACGTGGTCGTACCGCCTACACAGGTATCTTCGCCTTTGCCAAAATCATAGATCTTGCTTTTATTGATCTTATGGAGCAGCTCATTGTCTTTTCCAAATGGGCCAAGCAAGTCTGCGCCGGGACTATTTTCATGATTTCTGATCAATATGGTCTTTCCGGCATGCGAAAAAGAACCCATTCCATCATACATGCCGGGCATCAGCAGGCCGTCATTCATTAAATCTCCTTTATTGGAAATGATCCTGGCCATAAATCCTTTGGGGAGACTGAGCGGATCACCCTCTTTATAGAAAAGCGGACCGAAACCCACTCCAGGCTCCGTACCCGCAAACAGGTCCATCGCCGCATTTGCCGCATAATTATTCAACCCGATGAAGCCTAAGCTGACGAGGCTGGTATTTCTGATAAAATTTCTTCTTGAACTGTCCATATGGATATAAAACTAACTATCTCGTATTAAGTTAGTATTAATTTCAATAAAAGGTCAATAAAAAAGCACCTCCGGGGAGGTGCTTCACAGTATACTAGACGGCGCTACCGGCTGTTAGGCATCAATTTTCGCGTATTTCGCGTTTCTTTCTATAAAGTCCCTGCGCGGGGCAACATCGTCACCCATCAGCATAGAGAAAGTATGGTCACATTCTGCGGCATTTTCAATAGTTGCCTGCATCAGTGTGCGGGTAGCCGGGTTTAATGTCGTATCCCAAAGCTGCTCTGCGTTCATCTCTCCAAGACCTTTATACCTTTGAATGTGTACGCTTTCTTCCTTACCGGCGCCTTTCAGACGCTGTACGGCAGCATCGCGCTGTACATCATTCCAGCAATATTCAAATTCTTTACCTTTCTTCACCTGGTACAGCGGCGGCGCTGCGATGTAAACATAACCGGCCTCTATCAGTGCCTTCATATACCTGAAGAAGAATGTAAGGATCAGTGTGGTAATGTGAGAACCGTCGATATCAGCATCCGTCATGATCACGATCTTGTGGTAACGCAGTTTGGCCAAATTTAATGCTTTATCATCTTCCGGGGTACCAATGCTCACCCCCAATGCGGTAAACATGTTCTTGATCTCGTCGTTTTCATAGATCTTATGCTCCATGGCTTTCTCCACGTTCAGGATCTTACCTTTCAGCGGCAGGATCGCCTGGAAATTACGGTCGCGGCCCTGTTTTGCCGTACCACCCGCGGAGTCACCCTCCACCAGGTACAGCTCGCATTTTTCCGGATCACTATCAGAGCAATCTGCCAGTTTGCCGGGAAGTCCTGAACCACCCATTACGCTCTTGCGCTGCACCATTTCACGTGCTTTACGCGCAGCAGAACGGGCTGTAGCAGCCAGGATTACTTTATTGACAATGGTTCTGGCTTCCCTTGGATTTTCTTCCAGGTAATTGTTAAGCGCCTCTCCAACTGCAATATCTACTGCTCCCATCACCTCCGTATTGCCCAGTTTGGTCTTGGTCTGGCCTTCAAACTGCGGCTCCTGTACTTTCACAGAAATTACAGCGGTAAGCCCTTCTCTGAAGTCGTCACCGGTGATCTCGAATTTTACATTTTTAAGCAGGCCTGATTTGTCAGCATATGCTTTAAGTGTTCTGGTCAGACCTCTTCTGAAACCTGCAATGTGTGTACCGCCTTCGTGTGTGTTGATGTTGTTTACATAAGAGTGCACATTTTCCGCATAGCTGTCATTGTATTGCAGCGCAAGCTCAACAGGAATTCCATTTTTTATGCCCTCTACATAGATCGGCTCTGCGATCAAAGACGGACGGTTGCCGTCCAGGAACTGAACAAACTCTTTCAATCCGCCCTGCGAATGGAAAAGCTCGGTCAGGAAATTTCCCTGGTCGTCCGATTCGCGTTCATCGGTCAGGGTTAATTTGATGCCTTTGTTCAGGAAAGAGAGTTCTCTAAGCCTTGAAGCCAGTGTATCGTAACGGTATTCAACGGTTTGGGTGAAAATGCTTGCATCGGGTGTGAAAGTGATAATGGTACCTCTTTTATCCGTTTCACCGATCTTTTTAACGTCATACAACGGTTTACCGATATTGTATTCCTGTGCCCAGATCTCCCCATCACGGTGAACCTCTGCTTTTAAGTGAGTGGACAGTGCGTTCACACAGCTTACCCCTACACCATGCAATCCGCCGGATACCTTATAGGTATCCTTGTCAAATTTACCGCCTGCGTGTAAGACTGTCATTACGATCTCTAATGCGGAGATCTTTTCTTTGGTAGTGATCCCTGTAGGAATACCCCTTCCGTTATCTTCAACCCTGATCGAGTTGTCTTTAAGAATATTTACATATATGGTGTCGGCATGTCCTGCCAGTGCCTCGTCAATAGAGTTGTCTACAACCTCGTAAACCAGGTGGTGCAAGCCTTTTATTCCGGTATCGCCTATATACATAGAAGGGCGCTTCCGCACCGCTTCCAAACCTTCTAATACCTGTATGTTATCTGCCGAATAATTTGACTTTGGATCCTTTTCTTCGCTCATATTTTTAGTTAAAACAATAAGATTCAAAAATAACCAATTGCGCTTAATTAAAGGCAAATGTGGATAACTATTTGACCTAAAACAGGCTAAAAGTATCCGAAAAAATACAGTTGTTTAGGATACTAAATTTGAAATTTTATATTTGTGGCGAAGAGTGTTGATTTATACCTCTTTTCTGTATTAGAAAAAGCAAAATAAAAACAGGATCAATATCAATAGACGATGAAAACAACAACAAAATTAGGCAGTTTAGCTGCTGCGGTAGCCATAGTTTCTGTAATGGCATCTTGCCAGGACAAAGAGAAAACCGCTGCGGCTCCAAAAACAGGCACTGCCACGGTGAGCAATGAAGAGAAGATCGTTTATGTAAATTCGGATTCATTATTGAATAAGTATCAGTACTTCAAGGACCTGAAGACTAAAATGGAGACCAAAGCCAAGGCTGCACAAAACGATATGGCTTCAAAAGGCCAGGCATTTCAGCGCGAGGTAGCCCAGTACCAGGCACAGCAGAGCACACTTCCTGCAGACCAGAGAGCCGCCACAGAAGAAAGGCTGGCCCGCAAACAGCAGGAACTGCAGTCGTATCAGCAAAATGCCAGCGCGGCGCTTCAAAATGAGCAAAATTCGGAAAACGTAAAGCTTTATGATAAAATAGCAGACTACCTGAAAGAATATTCTAAAAAGAAAGGCTATAAAATGGTCCTTACTTATTCTAAAGGAAACAGCGCCATCTTATTTGCTGACGAAAGTCTGGATGTGACCAGCGAAGTGATCGTTGGCCTGAATGAGGCGATTAAAAAATAACATAAGAATTCTTTGAGTAAAAAGGCCGGGCTTCACATCAGGAGTCCGGCCTTTTTATTGCGCAGCAGCGTTTTATTTAACTGGAGCAGCAGATGCCAGACCGATCATCATGTCAATTTCTCTTACCACTTCATCGGTATTGCCCGAAAAACCTACGGCTGTAAACCGGATGTTGCCCTTAGGGTCAATGATGAACTTGGTGGGAATACCATTCACTTTGTACGCAGTGATCACATCAAATGTTTCTGGATTCGCTTTATTCCTGGTATCGTAAAGGACGTTGAAATCATACTTATTTTCTTCAAAAAACTTATTGACCACCTCTTCCCGGTTTGCTTCTCTTTGCCAGGTATTTATAAAAAGAAATACCACATTTGGATTTGACGCATATTTTGTCACCGCTTTTTGCATGCCCGGAAAAGAGGCCACACAGGGCCCGCACCAGGTAGCCCAGTAATCCAGCACCACTGTTTTACCTTTCAGGCTCGCCAGGCTAACGGTCTCTCCTTTCCTGTTGACCAGGGAAAAACCGGGTGCGGGGTCATTGATCATTTTTTTCGCCCACTCTGCGCTCATTTTTTCTTTGGCGATCTTTTCCAGTCCTGCCATATAGGTTTCAAAGGGAACGGCACTGCCCTTGCCTTCATACAATGTCTTGAACCGCACTTTAAGGGCATCGGTGCCTTTGCCTTCTTTCAGGACGCGGTCTGCTTCTGTATAGGCTTTTTCTTTATCTCCGGAAAGCTCGAGGTACATCACGTAGCGTTCATTGCCTTCTGCGTCATTATAAGGTTTGGCGACTTCCTGGTAGGCAACGGCTTCCTTATCATTGCCTTGCTGGTGCAGCAATAAGGCATAGGTATCTGCATACATCGCGTAGTTCCGCTCCAGTCCTTTCTGGTCTTTGACCATGTCTATTGATTTTTTGGAAAACGAGGCTGCAATTGCGGTCTCCTGGTTTTTCTCTGCCATCGCCCAGGCCAAATTGTTGTACAATGCCGCGGCCTGTGTCTGATCACTGAACCTGCTGATGTAAAACTCCGTTTTGTCATAATCTTTCGCCGCAGCAAACAAGTTTGCCAGTGTATAGTAAAATCTGTAAAGCCGTGCATTGTCTTCTTTTTTTGCGGTATCCAGATCAAAGCGCTTAATGAGGGGCTCCAGCTTTTCCTCTAATTTTTTCGCATCCCTCTCCCCATTCAGTTCAAGAGCAGCGGCATTGTATGCCACTATGCCTTTGGGAAAACGGGCTATGATCAGTGCCCTGACTGAGTCCGCAGATTTTGTATCGCTCAGCAGCACGTAATATGCAGCAAGTGAACCCAGCTCTGCTTCAGTGAGCACTGCCTTTTTCCGGATATTGCTGATTTCGGCTTTAGTAAGTTCAGCAGCCTTTACTTTGTCCTGTGCAAATTTTAAAAAGAGGTATTGCGTGGCGTACTTTTCCTTGAGCTTCGGGTTCAGCTGAAAAGCTTTTTCAAATGCCAGCAATTGCTGGCTCCGGTCTGCCCTGATAAAAGGATGGAACCCTCCCGAATAAAAATTGGCCTGCACGATATAGCCCATCGCCATCGGGATGCCTTTTCTGTACATCTTCACAAAGTATCCTTTTGCATTTTCGTCGTTCTTTTCTCCCGATGCAAACGAGAGACTGACAAGTTCGGTATTGGCCATGGCCATCACCTTGCCCTTAAAAACATTGCCCTGTCTGACCAGGGTGATGTTTTCGATATTAGATTTGGCATCTACATAACTGGTCGCTGCACAGGTGATCTCGGTTTCAGCCGCAAGCTTACCACCAGCAGGATCATAGATAAAAGACACAGGTTTGCCCGATTCAGGCTTTTCGGGAATGAATGTTACATTTTGGGCCTGGAGTGAGCATGCTGCAGTGAGCAGCAGCAATAGAGATTTTAGAGATTTCATAGTCAAGCGCTTAAGGTGATTATATGTAAACTAAATATATAAATTAACATTATGATCTGGTAACTTATGCTTACTTTTTGCATCTTAAAGATAAATCCTCAGCGACGGAAATGGGCTACACTGAAAAAGTAAAGATCGAACTGGAATTCTGGAAAAGGGACATTCTGGAAAAACCCTCCATGGTGGACAAACTGACCAGCAAGGTCCAGAAGAAGATCAACAGCTATATTCCTGACAAGGTGCACAGCGCCATTACAGCCGCCATCAAGACAATGGTACAGACCGTGCTGTACGGCTCTGCTTATACCACTTCTGCTATGCCTCCTGCGGAAATGAGCCTGATCCACCGCGAGGCACTGGTAAAGGACAAGATAGAAAGTTATGGCAAGACCGGGGCTGCTGAAGGCGGCATTACCGGGGCCGGCGGCTTTTTAATGAGCCTGGCAGATTTTCCCATCCTGATCGGCATTAAAATGAAACTGCTCTTTGAGATTGCTTCGCTCTATGGCTTTGATGTTAAGGATTTTCGCGAACGTCTGTACATCCTGCACATTTTCCAGCTTGCTTTTTCCAGTCAGGAAGGCGGTGCCAAAGTATATCATAAGCTGGAAAACTGGGAAAACCAATTGCTTTTGCTGCCTGAGGACGCTGAGCATTTTGACTGGCTCAGTTTTCAGCAGGAATACCGTGATTATATCGACATTGCCAAACTCGCACAAATGCTTCCCGTTGTCGGGGCGGCCGTAGGTGCTGTGGCCAATTACCAGCTGATCAAAAAACTAGGAAAAACTGCCATGCAGGCGTACAGGATGCGCGTTCTGGAAAAAAGTTAATCTTCTTTTTCAAACATCCCGCCGATCAGGTCGTCGGTCTCCCGCCTGTCTTTTTTGGTCGGTCTTCCGGCACCGCGGTCCCTTTTTAGTGCCGGGGCATGAAACATCGATTTAAATGCATGCGTCTCTTCTACAGGGGTGATGTCTTTGTACTTGGTGACGGCTATTTTAGATTCTACCCTATTGTAAAGCAGCTCCACTACCTCTATCACTTTTTTCTCTATTCCTTTTGAAACCTGGTAAACGTCGCCGGGTTTGACTATCGCCGATGCCTTGATGTTCTGACCCTTCAGTTTGACGCGGCCTGCCTTACAGGCCTCCGTAGCCAGGCTTCTGGTTTTAAATAACCTGATGGCCCATAGGTATTTATCGATCCGTAGTTTTTCCTGTTCACTCATAAAAAAACAAAAATACGGAAGAACCCTCATTAATTTTTAATTCAGGCTGTCTTCAAAGCAAAAAAAGAATAATTATCTGCCGAAAACACCGCCCGATAACATAAAATTGATTTATTTTGTCAAAAATTATTTGATAACATGATAGCAGAATTAAAAAAGTTAGTAGAAGCCGCTTGGGACGACAGAACTTTATTAGATTATAATGAACATTGTGAAGCCATTGAGACCGTAATCATGCAGCTCGACAAAGGCGAAATACGTGTCGCTGAGCCTGTACTCAATTCATGGGGTGTAAACGAATGGATTAAAAAAGCCGTGATCTTATACTTTCCGATCAGACAAATGAAAGTTACAGAGGTTGGCCCTTTTGTGTTTCATGACAAAATGAAACTGAAATCCAATTATAAAGAACTGGGTGTCAGAGTTGTTCCGGGAGCAAGTGCCCGCTATGGCGCATATTTATCCAAAGGAGTGATCATGATGCCTTCTTATGTAAACATCGGTGCTTATGTGGACGAGGGTACCATGGTTGATACCTGGGCTACTGTCGGTTCCTGCGCTCAAATAGGCAAGCATGTGCACCTGAGTGGTGGTGTAGGTATCGGCGGCGTGCTGGAACCTATCCAGGCTGCTCCCGTCATCATTGAAGACAACTGCTTCATTGGCTCAAGAGCCATTGTGGTGGAGGGCGTCCGTGTTGAAAAAGAAGCGGTATTGGGTGCCAATGTGGTATTGACGGCCTCTACCAAGATCATTGACGTAACCGGTCCCAGCCCGGTGGAATACAAAGGCATCGTTCCGGCACGTTCAGTCGTAATTCCAGGAAGCTACGCTAAAAAATTCCCTGCTGGAGAATATCATGTTCCATGCGCATTGATCATCGGAAAGCGTAAAGAGTCTACAGACAAGAAGACTTCTCTTAATGATGCACTGAGAGAAAACAATGTAGCAGTATAACCTGATGAAGATTGGTTTTGACGGAAAAAGAGCAGCAAATAATTTAACCGGACTTGGAAATTATAGCCGCTCGCTGATTGCCGGCATGGCACAGTTTTTCCCTCAAAACCAATATTTTGTCTATACCCCAAAAATAAAAGATAAGCCCCAGATCAGCAGTTTTCTGTCCCGTGAGCACATTATAGCTAAACTCCCTGATTCCGGCGGGCTGCTCTGGCGAACGTTTGGCATCAAAAAACAACTGCTTACCGACAATATTGACCTTTTTCATGGCCTGAGCCACGAGATCCCGGTCAATTTAAAAACGGCAAATATACCTGCAGTTGTGACCATTCATGACCTCATCTTTTTAAAATTCCCCCGGTATTATGGAGCAATAGACCGGTTTATTTATAAACTGAAATGCCGGCATGCCTGTCAGCACGCCGACAAGATCATCGCCATCAGCGAATGCACCAAAAGGGATGTGATGGAGTTTTTTAAAACTGATCCGCAAAAGATCGAAGTGGTTTACCAGGGTTGCGACGATAGTTTCAAAACTCCGGCCTCCGCAGAAAAAAAAACAGCCCTGCGGCTGAAATTTCAGTTGCCGGACAAATACATACTCAATGTCGGCACCATTGAAACCAGGAAAAACCTCCTCACCCTCATCAGGGCACTGAAGCATGTCAATGAATCTTATAAACTGGTGGTAATTGGCAAAAGGACCGCATATGCGGATCTTGTACAGCAGGAGATCGACCGGCTTGACCTGAATTCGCGCGTCATATTTCTTCAAAACGTTCCTTTTGATGAACTTCCTGTGATTTATCAGATGGCAGGTGTTTTTGTATATCCTTCTGTTTACGAAGGTTTCGGGATCCCGGTAATAGAAGCGCTTTGTTCAGGTGTTCCTGTGGTTGCCGCAAGTGGTTCCTGCCTGGAAGAAGCCGGCGGGCCCGGCAGTATTTATGCAGCTCCTTCAGACCACCTGGGATTTGCGAAGGCCATTAATGATGTACTTGGTTCTCCTGAACTCATAGCGCAAATGAAAACCAGCGGAATGTCCTATGTTCAGCGTTTTGATCATGAACTGCTGAGCCGGAAAATGATGAATATCTACACGGATGTTAAAAAACAATATGCTTAGAACAGAAATTGAAAAAGCCCTGAACGTATTAAAAAACGGCGGTGTGATTTTATACCCCACGGATACCGTCTGGGGCCTGGGCTGTGATGCCACAAATGAACTGGCTGTGTCAAAGATCAATGACATTAAGGGGCGCAGCAATGACAAAAGCTTCATCATCCTGCTGGATACGGATGCCAAACTTCAAAGTTATGTCACCGAGATCCCTGATGTTGCCTATGATCTGATTGAGTACGCAGAGCACCCTTTAACCATAGTTTTTTCCGGGGCCAAAAACCTGGCAAAGAATGTGATCAATGAAGATGGCAGTGTTGGCGTAAGGATCGTAAAACACGATTTCTGTCAGCAGCTCATCCAAAGGTTCCGTAAACCGCTGACTTCCACCTCTGCCAATATATCGGGTGAGCCCTCTCCGCGTTTTTTTGATGAGATCAGCGAGGAGATCAAAGAAGCCGCCGACTATGTCGTGGACCTGGAACAGGATCTGCGCACCGAAAAAAAACCATCGACCATCATGAAATTAGCACCGGGAGGCCAATTTTCCTTTATTAGAAGGTAAGTTTTACTACTTTTGCAGTTCAGCCAATGGAGAAACACTTACAACATCCTGTTTTTAAGGTTCTTGCAAATATTGCAAAAAAGCACAGCATCGAAGCGTACGTTATTGGCGGCTATGTGCGCGATATTTTTCTGCAAAGACCTTCCAAGGACATTGATATTGTAGTACTGGGCAACGGAATTGAATTCGCTGAACTTGCCGGCGCACAATTGAAGACCAAAGTGGCTGTTTTTAAGAATTTTGGTACTGCCATGCTAAAGCTGCAGGATCTGGAGATTGAATTTGTAGGGGCCAGAAAAGAATCTTACCGGTCCAGCTCCCGTAAGCCGATAGTGGAAAACGGCACCATCAGCGATGATCAGCTGAGGAGGGACTTTACGATTAACGCCCTCGCCATTTCCTTAAATGAAGACAATTATGGTGTATTGATAGATCCTTTTAATGGCATAGATGATCTGAATAGCCGGTTGATCCGTACGCCTTTGGATCCCGAGCTGACTTTCTCTGACGACCCCCTTCGGATGATGCGGGCCATCCGTTTTGCGGCCCAGCTCAATTTCAAAATAGACGAGGCAGCGCTTAAGGCCATCAGCAAACAAAAGGACAGGATCAGTATCGTATCTAAGGAACGCATCACTGATGAGCTCAACAAGATCATCCTGTCTCCAAAACCTTCACTGGGGTTTAATTACCTGTTTGATACCGGTCTTTTAAAGCTCATTTTCCCGCAGATGGCCAACCTGTCTGGCGTGGAGATCATCAAGGGGAAAGGGCATAAGGACAATTTCTATCACACCCTGCAGGTGCTGGACAATATCTGCGGGACCACAAACGACCTTTGGCTCCGCTGGGCGGCGATTCTGCACGACATAGCCAAACCTGCCACAAAACGTTTTGAGGAAGGCCATGGCTGGACATTTCATGGTCATGAAGACAAGGGTGCCCGTATGGTTCCCCAGATCTTTGCCCAGCTCAAACTTCCCCTCAATGAGAAGATGAAATATGTACAGAAACTGGTTCAGCTCCACCTTCGTCCTATAGTGCTGGCGCAGGAAGTAGTCACGGATTCAGCTGTAAGGCGGTTACTTTTTGATGCCGGTGAAGATATTGAAAGCCTGATGCTGCTTTGCAATGCTGATGTAACCACAAAGAACGAGTATAAGGTAAAAAAGTACCGCAACAACTTTGAGCTGGTCAAGCAAAAGCTGAAGGATGTCGAGGAAAGAGACAAGATCAGGAACTGGCAACCTCCCATTACCGGGAATGACATCATGAAAATATTCGGACTGGGGGCGGGCAAAGAGGTTGGGATCATCAAAAATGCCATCCGTGAGGCGATTTTGGAAGGCGATATAACAAATACATACGACGATGCGTTACAGTTTATGCTTCTAAAAGCCAAAGAATTAGGCCTTTCGCCGGTAACGCATTAATACAATTATATAAAGTATATTTTATTTTTTAATTTTATAGCTAGAAAATAAGCTCAGATGGCAATTTACAGATTTAGAATAAGTTTCGAAGATTTCGATGAAGTAGTAAGGGAAATTGATATCAAATCAAACCAGACTTTTGAAGACCTCCATAAAGCAGTTCACCGTTCTACCGGATATTCAGCAGAGAAATCATCCTCATTCTATGTGAGTACTGACAATTGGATCAAAGGTGATGAGATCGCCTACCTGCCCAATCAGCGCAAAACAGATCGTGGTGTCACCCTGATGGAGAACTCCAAACTGAGCAATTTCATAGAGGATCCGCATCAGAAGTTCTATTATATCTATAATTTCGACCGCCCTTTTGATTTCCATGTAGAGCTCATCAAGATCATCCTGGAAACTGATCCGAACATAGAATATCCATTCCTGGTTAAAAGTACGGGAGAGGCGCCTAAGATCATCGATAAAAATAACCTGGGCGCTTTTGCAGCGGTATCCTCAAACCCCGTATCTTCCGAATTCGATTTCCTGAACGAGATGGATTTTGTTCCGGAAGACACCGAAGAACTTGAGGCCATGGGGGGAAGAGGGATCAATACCGATGTGAAAGAGGATGACCACGATGAACAGGAATCCGATGAGTCCTCAGATGAATTTGCAGACAACGAAAATTTCGAAGACGAGCAGTTTAAAGAAGACGATTATTAATGCCCGACCATGGCATCTGATCAAACTCTTATTGTAATAGCAGGCCCTACCGCCATCGGAAAAACTGCTTTGGCAATAAGACTGGCGCAGCACTTTTCGACTGAGATCATCTCCGCAGATTCCAGACAGTTCTTTCGTGAAATGGAAATAGGTACCGCAAAACCTTCTGCAGAAGAAC
Organism: Pedobacter sp.; assembly: GCF_035317785.1. Lineage (GTDB taxonomy): Bacteria > Bacteroidota > Bacteroidia > Sphingobacteriales > Sphingobacteriaceae > Pedobacter. The sequence goes on from NZ_DATHGC010000232.1 coordinate 11,762, forward strand.
TTGCCGCAGCGCCGCATCATTTCATCAATTCCCACAGCATTCAAACTTTGTTCAGCACAGGTGATTTTGAAGTTCAGGCACTGAAGCTGATAGGAGAACTGTTCACCAAAAAAAATGTACTGATCATGGTCGGCGGATCGGGCCTCTACATTGACGCCGTATGCAAAGGTCTGGATGAAATGCCGGAAACAGATCTGGACATCAGGGTGCAGCTCAATCAGCTGGTGGCGGCTGAAGGTCTGGATCCCATCAGAAAACAGCTCAGCGAACTTGACCCTGAATACTACCAGCAGGTAGACCAGTCTAACCCACAGCGCATGATCAGAGGATTGGAATTTTTCCTGTCTACCGGCCGGAAACTGTCTTCATTCTTTACAAACAGTAAAAAACAACGCCCGTTTAAGATCTTAAAGATAGGATTGAACATTGACCGCAGCCTGCTTTACGAGCGCATCAACCGCAGGGTAGATCAAATGATGGAAAAAGGATTGCTGAACGAGGTGCGGGGTCTGCAGCAATACAGACACTGCAACGCCCTGAATACAGTGGGCTATTCAGAGCTGTTTGATCATCTTGACGGGCAGATTACATTGGCTGAGGCGGTGGATAAGATCAAGCAAAATACCCGCAGGTTTGCCAAACGCCAGCTGACCTGGTTTAGAAAAGATGACAGCACCTCATGGTTTGAGCCTGATCAAACAGATGCCATCATCAGCTACATCAAAGAAAATTTGAATTAAGCCTGTGCCGCCGGGCCGCCAAAGTTCATCGGAAAACCCGGAGGCTCTTCCTGAGTCTTTATTCTCCCGTTTATTGCTTCGTATTTTTCAATATTGTCCTGCATCGCACCAAGTAATCTTTTGGCATGTTCCGGGGTCAGAATGATCCTGGATTTAACCCTTGCTTTTGGTACCCCCGGCATCACCCGGATAAAGTCCAGCACAAATTCAGTATTGGAGTGCGTAATGATCGCCAGGTTAGAAAATATGCCCTCCGCTATTTCTTCGGAAAGTTCTATGTTGAGTTGATTGTCGTTATTTTGTTCTTCCATAAGACAAAACTAATGGTTAATGTGGGTAATCAGAAAAAACCCGGTTAAAAAATAAGCACAAAAAAGTCCCCCAGCTTAAAAGAAGGGGGACTTTGAAATTATTTAAAGAAATTAAGCTTCTACTTCTTCTTGCTTTGAAGCCAGTAACTTATCGTATTCTTCCTGTGAACCCACAATGATACGCTCATATCCGCGAACACCTGTTCCTGAAGGAATTAAGTGTCCAACGATTACATTCTCTTTCAATCCAAGCATATTGTCACGTTTACCAGCGATAGCTGCCTCGTTCAATACTTTTGTTGTTTCCTGGAATGAAGCTGCTGATATGAATGATTTGGTACCCAGTGAAGCACGTGTAATGCCTTGCAGCACTGAACTCGCGGTTGCAGGTCTTGCATCACGAACCTCAATTTGTTTCAGATCTTTACGTTTCAGCTGAGAATTTTCATCTCTTAATTTGCGTAAAGAAAGAATCTGACCAGGTTTAACCGTATTTGAATCACCGGCTTCCACAACAACTTTTTTGTCATAGATCTCATCATTCTCAATCATGAAGTCCCAGCGGTCTACAGAGTTGTTCTCTAAGAAACTGGTGTCTCCCGGATCTTCGATGTGTACCTTCTGCATCATCTGGTGTACGATCACTTCAAAGTGCTTGTCATTGATTTTCACACCTTGCAAACGATAAACCTCCTGGATACCGTTAACCAGGTATTCCTGTACAGCTGCAGGTCCTTTAATTGCAAGGATATCCGCAGGTGAGATAGAACCATCTGAAAGCGGCATACCGGCTTTTACGAAGTCATTGTCCTGAACCAAAATGTGTTTAGACAATGGCACCAGGTATTTTTTAACCTCTCCGTCTTTCGACTCGATGGTCATTTCCCTGTTACCACGTTTCACACCACCCAAAGTTACCACACCATCAATTTCCGTTACTACTGCAGGGTTAGACGGGTTACGTGCTTCGAAAAGCTCAGTAACACGCGGCAAACCACCCGTAATATCCCTAGTCTTGCCAGTTGCACGAGGAATCTTAACCAGGATCTGACCAGTCTGAACTGCTTCACCTTCGTCGATTGCAATGTGCGCTCCAACAGGAATGTTGTAACCTCTGATCAGCTCGCCTTTTTTATCAACGATCCTTACAGAAGGGTTTTTAGTTTTATCACGCGTATCAATAATTACTTTTTCACGGTGACCGGTCTGCTCATCTGATTCCTCACGGAAGGTTACCCCTTCAATGATGGCGTCAAATTCGATCTTACCGGCAAATTCCGAGATGATTACCGCATTATATGGATCCCATGAACAAATTCTGTCTCCCTTTGCAATTTTAGCTCCATCCTCAACATACAGGAATGAACCATAAGGAATGTTATTGGTCATGATCACTTTACCTGTAACGGGCTCAACGATTTTGAACTCACCTGAACGGCCAAGTACAATTTGCGTATCACCGTCATCCGTTTTAGTAGAAACCGTACGAACATTTTCAAATTCGATGACACCATCAAACTTAGCAATGATCTGAGATTCAGCAGCAATGTTTGATGCGGTACCACCCACGTGGAATGTACGAAGTGTCAGCTGAGTACCCGGCTCACCGATTGACTGCGCGGCAATTACACCTACAGCCTCACCTTTTTGAACACGTTTACCAGTTGCAAGGTTACGCCCGTAACAAAGTGCGCAAACACCTCTTTGATTTTCACAAGTAAGTACGGAACGGATTTCAACGCCTTCCAGCGGAGATTCCTCTATTGCTTTCGCAATATCTTCGTCAATATCCTGTCCGGCAGATACCAATAACTTACCATCTAGAGGATTAAATACATCATGAAGTGAGATACGACCTAAAAGTCTGTCGTACAATGGCTCAACGATATCCTCATTGTCTTTCAACGCTGTGGTATACATACCTCTCAAAGTACCGCAATCTTCAGAATTTACGATCATATCCTGAGCAACGTCGTGCAAACGACGGGTCAGGTAACCAGCATCAGCAGTTTTTAACGCCGTATCCGCCAAACCTTTACGGGCACCGTGAGTAGAAATGAAGTATTCCAGTACCGACAGTCCTTCCTTAAAGTTAGACAAGATCGGGTTTTCAATGATCTCACCACCTGAACCTGATTTCTGAGGCTTGGCCATCAATCCCCTCATTCCGCAAAGCTGACGAATCTGCTCTTTAGAACCACGGGCTCCGGAGTCAAGCATCATATACACAGAGTTGAAGCCCTGGTTATCACTCGACAACTGGTTCATTACGAACGAAGTCAGGCGGTTATTGATACGTGTCCAGATATCGATGATCTGATTGTAACGCTCGTTGTTGGTAATGAATCCCATATTGTAGTTATTCCTCACCTCCTCAACCTCAACAGATGCCTGCTGAAGCAGCGTGTGTTTTTCAACCGGAATGTTTACATCCTGTAAATTGAATGACAGACCTCCGCGGAATGCCATCTGGAACCCTAGTTCTTTGATGTCATCCAGGAATTTAGAAGCGCGGGCCATACCAGTGATCTTCACTACATCACCAATAATATCCCTGAGAGATTTCTTGGTCAGCAGTTCATTGATATATCCTACTTCTTCAGGAACCATCTGGTTGAACAATACACGTCCTACAGTAGTTTCAGTCAGTCTGTTTACAATATTTCCGTTCTCATCTTTTACGTTTACCTTAACTTTGATAAAGGCATGAAGATCAATTTGTTTCTCATTGTAAGCAATGATCACCTCTTCAGGAGAATAGAATAGAGAATCCTGTCCTTTAACAACACGTCCTTCGTCGGTTCTGCGGCCTTTAGTAATGTAATAAAGACCCAAAACCATATCCTGGGAAGGTACAGTAATAGGAGTACCGTTTGCAGGGTTCAGGATGTTGTGTGCAGCAAGCATCAATACCTGCGCCTCAAGGATTGCAGCATGACCCAGCGGTAAATGCACCGCCATCTGGTCACCGTCAAAATCCGCGTTGAAGGCCGTACACACTAAAGGGTGCAGCTGTATGGCCTTACCTTCCACCAATTTAGGCTGGAAGGACTGGATACCCAGTCTGTGCAGCGTAGGCGCACGGTTTAGCAATACAGGGTGACCTTTTAAAACATTCTCCAGGATATCCCAAACTAAGGGGTCTTTCCTGTCTACAATTTTCTTTGCAGATTTTACTGTTTTAACGATCCCTCTTTCTATCATCTTGCGGATGATAAACGGTTTGAACAGCTCAGCTGCCATATCCTTAGGTAAACCGCATTCGTGTAGTTTCAGGTTTGGCCCTACAACAATTACAGAACGTGCTGAATAATCCACACGTTTACCCAATAAGTTCTGACGGAAACGGCCTTGCTTACCTTTCAGAATATCTGAAAGAGATTTCAAAGCACGGTTACCTTCAGTTTTTACAGCATTCACTTTACGTGAATTATCAAATAAAGAGTCAACGGCTTCCTGCAACATACGTTTTTCATTACGCAAGATTACTTCAGGGGCTTTGATCTCGATCAAACGTTTCAAACGGTTGTTACGGATAATCACACGGCGATACAGATCATTCAAATCGGAAGTCGCAAAACGACCACCCTCCAAAGGAACCAGCGGACGCAGTTCCGGTGGTATAACCGGAACGATCTTAATGATCATCCACTCCGGATTGTTCTCAATACGTGACCTTGAACCACGGAAAGCCTCTACAACCTGAAGACGTTTTAAGGCCTCATTTTTACGTTGTTGTGAAGTCTCATTTGCAGCCTGGTGACGCAGGTTATAGGATAATGTGTCCAGATCAATACGTTTCAACAAATCTTCTAACGCTTCAGCACCCATTTTGGCGATGAATTTATTAGGGTCTTTGTCATCCAGGTATTGGTTCTCTTTTGGCAACTTATCCAAAATATCCAAATATTCCTCTTCAGTTAAGAAATCCATGTACTGGATACCTTCATCAGACATTAATCCCGCCTGTATCACTACATAGCGCTCGTAATAGATGATCAGGTCAAGCCTTTTAGTAGGCAGACCCAGCAGGTAACCAATTTTATTTGGCAATGAGCGGAAATACCAGATGTGTGCAACAGGAACCACCAGATTGATGTGGCCCATACGCTCTCTCCGTACTTTCTTTTCAGTTACCTCAACACCGCAACGGTCACAAACAATCCCTTTATAACGGATACGCTTGTATTTACCGCAGTGACATTCGTAATCTTTTACCGGACCAAAAATACGCTCGCAGAACAAACCATCACGTTCAGGTTTGTAAGTACGGTAATTGATGGTTTCAGGTTTCAACACCTCACCACTTGAGCGCTCCAAAATAGCCTCAGGCGACGCCAAACTAATGGTGATCGAGGTGAAATTGCTTTTTAATTTATTATCTTTTTTGTAAGACATAGCTCTTTTGTGTTAACATTAGTCTAACGTAATATCTAAACCTAATCCGCGCAGCTCATGCACCAGTACATTGAATGATTCCGGTACACCAGGTGTAGGAAGGTTTTCGCCTTTTACAATCGCTTCGTAAGTTTTAGCCCTGCCGATCACATCATCTGACTTAACAGTTAAGATCTCCTGCAGGATATTGGCCGCACCAAATGCTTCCAGTGCCCAAACCTCCATCTCACCAAAACGCTGACCACCGAACTGGGCTTTACCACCCAATGGTTGTTGTGTGATCAGTGAATATGGCCCGATTGAACGTGCGTGCATCTTATCATCAACCATGTGTCCAAGTTTCAGCATGTAGATAATACCTACAGTTGTTGGCTGATCAAATCTCTCGCCCGTCAAACCATTGTGTAAATAGGTTCTTCCCGAAGCCGGCAAACCAGCTTTGGCGATCCAGTCTTCCACTTCATCATGCTTGGCACCATCAAAAATCGGGGTTGCAAATTTAATACCCAGTTCTTTACCAGCCCATGCCAGAACCGTTTCATAGATCTGACCAAGGTTCATACGTGAAGGCACACCCAGTGGGTTCAGCACGATATCAACCGGAGTTCCGTCTTCCAAGAACGGCATATCCTCATCACGTACGATCCGGGCTACAATACCCTTATTTCCGTGGCGGCCTGCCATCTTATCACCTACTTTTAATTTACGTTTCTTAGCAACATACACTTTAGCCATCTGAACGATACCGGATGGCAGCTCATCACCCACACTGATGGCAAACTTATCGCGTTTGTACGCGCCAAGCTCTTCGTTTACACGAATACCATAGTTGTGAAGCAACAATTTGATCTGGTCATTCTTGTCATCATCAGTAGTCCATTTGTATGGATTGATGTGTGCATATTCCAGGTCAGCCAGACTTTTCTGAGTGAATTTCGCTCCTTTAGGGAATAACAGTTCTTTATAAACGTTAAATACACCCTGAGAAGTTTTACCGTTTACGATCTGGAACAACTTGTCAACAAGCTCATTCTTAAGATTCATAACGGTGATCTCATACTTTTTATCCAGCTTCTCTATCGCTGATTTTTCCTCAGCTTTAGTAGTTTTCTTAGCTCTCGAGAACAGCTTGGTATCAATGACCACACCTTTGATAGAAGGAGGTGTTTTCAATGATGCATCTTTCACATCACCAGCTTTATCTCCAAATATCGCACGCAATAACTTCTCTTCCGGTGAAGGATCAGATTCTCCTTTAGGAGTGATCTTGCCAATCAGGATATCGCCTTCTTTAACCTCAGCGCCAATACGGATGATACCGTTTTCGTCAAGGTCCTTAGTAGCTTCCTCAGAAACGTTAGGGATATCTGGTGTCAGTTCCTCCTCACCGCGTTTGGTATCACGCACCTCTAATTCAAACTCCTCAATGTGAAGCGAAGTAAAGATATCCTCACGAACAATACGCTCGTTGATTACGATCGCATCCTCAAAGTTATATCCCTGCCAAGGCATGAAAGCAACTTTTAAGTTTCTTCCCAACGCCAGCTCACCATTTTCAGTAGCATAACCTTCACACAGTACCTGTCCTTTTACCACTTTCTGGCCTTTCTTAACGATTGGCTTCAAGTTGATACAGGTATTCTGGTTGGTTTTCTTGAACTTGATCAGTTTATAAGTTTTACTATCTCCTTCGAAAGAAACCAGACGATCGCCATCGTTCCTTACATATTTGATCGTGATCTCATTGGCATCCACATATTCTACCATACCGTCACCTTCAGCATTGATCAAAGTCCTGGAGTCGCGGGCTACGCGGCCTTCAAGTCCTGTACCAACGATCGGAGCTTCAGGACGCAGCAAAGGCACGGCCTGACGCTGCATGTTCGATCCCATCAAAGCCCTGTTCGCATCATCATGCTCCAGGAAAGGAATCAATGACGCAGCGATCGATGTGATCTGGTTAGGAGCGATGTCCATCAAGTCTAATTTCTCAGGCTCAATGATCGGGAAGTCACCCTCATAACGCGCTTTAACACGGTCAGTGGTGAAATTACCTTTATCGTCATATTCCGCATTCGCCTGAGCAATGGTCTTCCCATCTTCATCTTCAGCAGATAAGTAGATTACCGGCTCGTCCATTGAAACGATGCCATTTTCCACCTTTTTATACGGAGTCTCAATGAAACCTAAGTTATTGATCTTCGCATGAACACAAAGAGACGAGATCAGACCAATGTTTGGTCCCTCTGGTGTCTCAATAGTACACAAGCGGCCGTAGTGGGTATAGTGTACGTCACGCACCTCAAAACCTGCACGCTCACGTGAAAGACCACCAGGGCCTAAAGCTGAAAGACGACGCTTGTGCGTGATCTCCGCCAAAGGATTCGTCTGGTCCATGAACTGAGACAACTGGTTGGTTCCAAAGAACGAATTGATCACAGACGATAAAGTACGTGCATTGATCAGATCGGTCGGAGTAAACACCTCGTTGTCACGGATGTTCATACGCTCGCGGATGGTACGGGCCATACGGGCCAGACCAACGCCAAACTGAGCGTACAATTGCTCTCCCACAGTACGAACACGACGGTTCGACAAGTGATCGATATCATCCACCTCTTCTTTAGAGTTGATCAGTTTGATCAGGTATTTAACAATCGCAATGATATCTGCTTTTGTCAAAACCTTTACGTGATCAGGCGTATCCATTTTCAACTTGCGGTTGATCCTGTAACGGCCTACATCACCAAGGTCATAACGTTTATCCGAGAAGAACAAACGTTCAATGATACCCCTTGCAGTTTCCTCATCAGGTGGTTCTGCATTACGCAAAGCACGATAGATGTTTTCAACAGCCTCTTTTTCAGAGTTAGAAGTATCTTTTTGTAAAGTATTATAGATAATCGTATAATCTGCCTGGCTGGCACCATCATCTTTAGACAAGATGATCGTTTTCACGCCGGCATCAATGATCAAATCGATATGGTCGTCTTCTAAAACAGTATCCCTGTCCAAGATCACTTCGTTACGATCTATAGAAACTACCTCACCGGTATCTTCATCTACAAAATCTTCAACCCATTTTCTCAGAACCCTTGCAGCAAGTTTACGACCGATGTATTTTTTCAAGCCCGATTTGCTCACCTTTACCTCATCGGCAAGATCAAACAATTCAAGGATATCTTTATCAGAATCGTAACCAATAGCACGTAACAAGGTGGTAACCGGGAATTTTTTCTTACGATCGATGTACGCGTACATGACGTTGTTTACGTCAGTAGCAAACTCGATCCAAGATCCTTTAAAAGGAATTACACGGGCAGAATAAAGCTTGGTACCGTTGGTGTGACGGCTCTGGCCGAAAAACACACCCGGAGACCTGTGCAATTGAGAAACAATTACACGCTCTGCGCCGTTAATAACAAATGTACCCTTAGGAGTCATATAAGGTATGGTCCCTAAATACACATCTTGAATGATGGTTTCAAAATCCTCGTGTTCAGCATCATTACAGGAAAGCTTCAGCTTCGCCTTTAATGGAACACTATAGGTCAACCCACGGTCGATACACTCAGGTATATCATAACGCGGTGGATCAATAAAATAATCAAGGAATTCCAAAACAAAAATGTTCCTGGAATCAGTGATTGGGAAATTCTCAGCAAACACCTTAAATAAACCCTCTGTATGACGGTTATCAGAAGTTGTTTCGATCTGAAAAAATTCTCTGAATGATTGCAACTGCACATCCAGAAAATCTGGATAGTCTATGATGTGCTTACTACGTGCAAAATTTACTCTTTGGTCGACTTTATTTGCCAATGGACTAAAGTTAATTTACTTTAAGAATAAACTATTTGTTTGGTTAGCCGTTAAAACTTCTCATCAACCAAACAAGGTGAAAAGTTTATAAACAGGTATAGACTCCGACTATACAGTCGGAGTCTACGGTTAAAGTTATATTAAAATTAAGTGACTACTTAATTTCAACTACAGCTCCAGCTTCTTCTAATTGTTTTTTCAAAGCTTCAGCTTCGTCTTTAGCAACACCAGCTTTTAATTCTTTAGGTGCACCGTCAACTAGATCTTTAGCTTCTTTCAAACCTAAGCCAGTCAGGTCTTTTACCAATTTAACAACTGCTAATTTAGAACCACCAGCTTCTTTCAATATTACATCAAAAGTAGTTTTTTCTTCTGCTACAGGAGCAGCATCAGCAGCAGGGCCTGCAACAGCAACTGCAGCTGCAGCTGGTTCAATACCATACTCGTCTTTTAAGATTTGAGCTAATTCGTTAACTTCTTTAACTGTTAAGTTTACCAATTGCTCAGCAAACGCTTTTAAATCTGCCATTTTTATAGATTTTTAAAAATTTACGTATAAAATAATTTATTTAATATGAACTTTTAAGGAGTTCTAACCTTCTCTCTCTTGAAGAGTTTTAACAATTCCTGCAATCTTGCCTCCGCTAGACTTCAATGCCGATATCACATTTTTAGCTGGTGACTGTAATAGACCAATGATATCCCCGATCAGCTCTTCTCTTGATTTCAAGCTCACCAATGAATCCAAATGGTTATCACCAACATATACTGATGAATCGATATAAGCTGCCTTAAGCAATGGTTTGTCAGATCCTTTTCTCAACGCTTTGATCAGTTTCGCCGGAGCGCTGCCTGTTGTTGAGAATAATAATGCTGACTGGCCTTTAAGGGCTGCGAAGATCTCTGACGCATCACCATCCAATCCTTCGATCGCTTTTCTGATCAAAGTATTTTTGGCAACCTGCATCTCAATCCCGCTTTCAAAACATTTGCGACGGATACTGTTTACTTTCTCAACAGATAAGCTTGATGTGTCGGCAATGTAAAAATTACCGAATTCCTGCATCTTCACTTGAAGAGCCGAAACGACTTCGTGTTTTTCTTCTCTGTTCATAATTAGATACCCGCTACTGATTTAGTTTCGATTGCAATTCCCGGACTCATTGTAGAAGACACGTGAATGCTTTTAAAATAAGTTCCTTTTGCAGCAGATGGTTTTAGCTTAGAAATTACCTGAAGTACTTCTAATGCGTTTTCATATATTTTCTCTGCCGGGAATGATACTTTTCCTACCGAAGCATGAATGATACCTGTTTTGTCAACTTTAAAATCAATCTTACCGCCTTTTACATCAGTAACTGCTTTACCAACTTCGTTGGTTACAGTTCCTGACTTAGGGTTTGGCATCAGGTTCCGTGGGCCTAAAACGCGGCCCAGTTTACCTACTTTTGCCATACAAGCAGGAGTAGTGATTATAATGTCAACATCAGTCCATCCACCTTCAATCTTAGCTACATATTCGTCTAAACCTACAAAATCTGCTCCTGCAGCTTTAGCCTCTTCTTCCTTATCAGGAGTACAAAGAACTAAAACACGTACAGTTTTACCTGTACCATGTGGTAAAGTTGCGATACCACGAACCATCTGGTTCGCTTTACGCGGATCTACACCCAAACTCACATCGATATCAACCGATGCATCGAATTTAGTAGTAGTAATCTCTTTAACCAAAGCAGCCGCATCCTTTAAAGAATACGTTTTACCAGATTCTAGTTTAGCATGTGCCTTTTTTTGATTTTTTGTTAATTTAGCCACTGTTGTAAACTGTTTTTTGTTAATTAATTAGTCCAGGGTGCGTCACCGCTAACGGTGATTCCCATACTGCGTGCTGTACCGGCAACCATACTCATCGCCGATTCGATAGTGAAAGCATTTAAATCAGTCATCTTATCTTCAGCAATTGACTTAACCTGATCCCAAGTCACCGAACCAACTTTCTTACGGTTGGGCTCAGCAGAACCACTCTGTAATTTAGTAGCATCCTTTAACTGGATGGCAACCGGAGGGGTTTTGATGATGAATTCGAAAGACTTGTCAGCATAAACAGTAATTACAACCGGTAACACTTTACCTGGCTTATCCTGGGTACGAGCATTGAATTGCTTGCAAAACTCCATAATGTTCACCCCTTTAGCACCTAACGCAGGTCCTACCGGTGGCGATGGATTTGCAGCTCCACCCTTGATCTGTAACTTAACAAGTGCACTGACTTCTTTTGCCATTTTCTGTTTTTGTTAATTTGTAATACTCAATGTTAAATGTTGGAAGCAATGTAACAATTAAGGTTTTTATATTAAATAATCTTTGGCAGACTACTCTTTTTCAACTTGCATATAGTTAAGCTCCAATGGAGTCTTTCTTCCGAAAATCTTAACCATAACTTTTAATTTCTTCTTCTCTTCGTTAACTTCTTCAATAACGCCTGTAAAACCATTAAATGGTCCGTCCATCACCTTCACGTTCTCGCCTACATAATAAGCCACGTTCATGGTTTCGCTCTGCTGGCTCATTTCGTCAACCTTACCTAAAATACGGTTAACCTCAGCCTGACGCATAGGTACCGGATTTCCGCCTTTATCTCCTAAAAAGCCGATCACACTGTTAACGTTCTTAATGATGTGCTCCAGCTCGCCGTCCAAAATGGCCTCAATCAATACATAACCAGGATAGAAATTGCGCTCTTTTGCAATTTTCTTTCCATCTTTCATCTGGTAGTATTTCTCCATAGGGATCAACACCTGGGGTACCAGATGTGTTACTCCCAAACGGCTAATTTCAGAATCGATATACTGCTTTACTTTCTTCTCTTTTCCGCTTACAGCCCTAACTACATACCATTTCAACTGATCGTTCATTTAGCTATATTAATTAGAAAGTGATTTATAAAAAGTATCTAAAACAAAAGTAGATCCCTTATCCATTGCAAATATGACACATGCAATAATAAACGAAGCCACCAAAACCAGCACCGCAGAATTTTGTAATTCTCCCCATGTAGGCCAGGTAACCTTCTGGGTCATTTCTTCATACGATTCCTTAAAAAACTGAACTACTTTAGCCATAATTATTTTTTTGCACGGGAACAAGGATTCGAACCCTGATCAAAGGTTTTGGAGACCTCTATTCTACCATTGAACTATTCCCGTGTATCAGAACAAAGTACCTAGGCTATCAAAGCCTAAGTACTTTGTTTCTTATTTTAATCTTTCCGGTAAGCCTAAGCTACCAGGAACTATTTTAAAATCTCAGTTACCTGACCAGCTCCTACAGTTCTGCCACCCTCACGGATCGCGAAACGAAGACCTTTTTCCATTGCGATTGCGTTGATCAATTTAACAGTGATCGTAACGTTATCACCTGGCATTACCATTTCAGTTCCTTCAGCCAGTGAAATTTCACCAGTTACGTCTGTGGTACGGAAATAGAATTGCGGACGGTATTTGTTGAAGAATGGAGTGTGACGACCACCTTCTGCTTTTGACAATACATAGATCTCAGCTTTGAAATCAGTGTGAGGAGTTACAGAACCTGGTTTGCAAATAACCATACCACGACGGATATCAGTTTTTTCAATACCACGCAACAATAAACCTACGTTATCACCAGCTTCACCATAATCAAGGATCTTACGGAACATCTCAACACCTGTTACAGTAGATTTAAGATTTTCAGCACCCATACCCAGGATCTCAACAGGATCACCAGAGTTGATCACGCCACGCTCAATACGACCAGTTGCAACAGTACCACGACCAGTGATCGAGAATACGTCCTCAACAGGCATTAAGAATGGAAGTTCAGTCAAACGTGGAGGAATTGGAATATAACTATCTACAGCTTCCATTAGCTCAAGAATTTTGCCAACCCATTTCGGATCACCGTTCAAGCCACCCAAAGCAGAACCTTGGATAACAGGAATATCATCACCAGGGAATTCATAGAAAGATAATAGTTCACGAATTTCCATTTCTACCAATTCAAGTAATTCCGGATCATCAACCATATCCACTTTGTTCATGAATACTACTAATGTTGGAACACCTACCTGACGAGCCAACAGAATGTGCTCACGTGTTTGTGGCATCGGGCCATCCGTAGCAGCAACAACGATGATAGCACCATCCATTTGCGCAGCACCAGTAACCATGTTTTTCACATAATCCGCGTGACCTGGACAGTCAACGTGTGCATAGTGACGGTTAGCAGTTGAATACTCAACGTGCGCAGTATTAATTGTAATACCTCTTTCCTTTTCTTCAGGAGCCGAGTCAATCGAATCAAATGAACGCGCCTCAGAGAAACCAGCATCAGCCAACACTTTAGTGATAGCTGCTGTTAAGGTTGTTTTACCGTGGTCAACGTGACCGATTGTGCCGATGTTTAAGTGCGGCTTGCTGCGGTCAAACTTTTCTTTTGCCATGTTTTTATACTTATTAGTAGGTTAACTTTTTATTTTATTTATTGTTTTGATACAATTCAATACAAAAAACCTTGTTCACTCTGCTTTTAACCAGATTTAACAAAGCATTTATTTTTTTGAGCCAAAGATGGGACTTGAACCCACGACCTCTTCCTTACCAAGGAAGTGCTCTACCGCTGAGCTACTTCGGCTAATCTCAGCATGCAATCCTATTGCCCACCTTTTTCCATTATGAGCGGAAGACGAGGTTCGAACTCGCGACCTATAGCTTGGAAGGCTATCGCTCTACCAACTGAGCTACTTCCGCTTCTTTTATTGTGGGGAGAGAAGGATTCGAACCTTCGAAGTCTTGCGACAACAGAGTTACAGTCTGTCCCATTTGGCCACTCTGGTATCTCCCCCAAAAAAAAGAGCCTCCTATCGGGATCGAACCAATGACCTACTGATTACAAGTCAGTTGCTCTACCAGCTGAGCTAAGGAGGCTTATATCATACGCTGCTTAATAAAAGCAAGGCATTTTTATAATATTTAATCTTTCATAGAACATTCCATTTCACTGTCAGCACAACGCCCTCTCTGAAATGGAATGCAAATCTACAAGAATTTACGTTCTACACAAAATTATTTTCAAAAAAAAATTGGCGGAAACGACGCCGCCAATTCTTTATCAAAAAGCTTTTAAATATCTGCTTAGTAATCAGACACTTCATCTGTGCTTAAAATCGCTTTATGCTCACTAAGCTTAATTCTCGTCTTGTCTTTATGCTTGGTAATTTGTTTTCTTAAGGATTCTATCGCCAAATCCGTTGCCTCTTCAAAGGTTTTGCACTGTTCTTTTGCGAACATGGTCACACCCGGCACAATCAGTTTAACCTCACTTATCTTATTTGCCTCATCATCAACATTCTCTAACTTCAAATAAACTTCCCCACTAATGATCTGGTCAAAAAACTGGTCTAACTTATCTACTTTTTTCTGGATGAAATCTAACAACTTGTGGTCCGCAGTGAAATGGATCGATTGAACTGTGATTTTCATATTTTCCTCCTTTTTTATGCCTTTGGATGGGCTTGTTTATATATTGATTTTAATCGTTCTACTGAATTGTGCGTGTATACCTGTGTGGCTGCCAGGCTGGCATGGCCCAGTAATTCCTTTATAGCATTCAGATCCGCGCCTCTGTTGAGCAGGCTGGTTGCATAAGAATGCCGCAGCACATGCGGACTTTTTTTGTCCTGGGTGGAGATATAAGTCAAATAACGCTGCACTATGTTGTAAATAAGACCAGGGTATGCATCCGCTCCTTTATTGGTAACGAACAACACCCTGCTTTTGTTATTAAAATTCTGAAATGATTTCAGTTCGAGGTAGGCTTTGATCTCAGCGGCCAGGGATTTACTGATGGGTATGATACGCTCCTTGTTTCTTTTACCGGTAACCAGTATGCTCATTTCATAAAAATTGACATCGGATTCTTTCAACGCGAGCAGTTCTGCAAGTCGCATTCCCGTACCAAACAAAGCTTCAATAACCAGTTTATCCCTTACCGAATTAAAACTCTCATCAAAAAACTCTCCGGAGTCCAGTAAGGTGTCCAGCTTTTGATCTTCGACAAATACGGGAATACGTTTGGGGATTTTAGGTGCCTTTATCAGACCCATCGGGCTGGCAGGGATCAGGCCCTGCCTCAGCATATGCTTATAGAAACTGCGCAGGGTCGATAATTTTCTTCCTACCGAGCTCTCGCTCAACCCATCATCTATCAGTGCCACCACAAAGTTCCTCACATGGACGTGTGCCGCCGACTGAAGATCCATTTCAAAAACCTTGTACATAAAATCTTCAAACTGGACCAGGTCGGTTCTGTAAGACTGAATGGTATGAAGTGAATAGCGCTTCTCGTGTTGGAGATATGTCAAAAATTGCTCAACAGCCATAGAAACCATTTGTAATGCTCGGTAGTGTGAATATACGAAACATTATCCTAACATCGCCCGTTTTTTGAATAAAAAAAGCGTCCCGATGACTTATCGGGACGCTCTATATCTATAAACTACAGGGACTTAAATAGTTCCTTCCAGCTGCATATTTTGCTTGTAGATTGCGTGTTTCACTAATGTACGGCGAGCAACAGATTTTTTCTCGTATGCCTGACGACTTCTTAGTTCTCTCAACACTCCTGTTTTCTCAAATTTCTTTTTGAAACGTTTTAACGCTTTATCTAATGATTCGCCGTCTTTAATATTAATAATGATCATAACGTAAAATACCTCCTCTCGTTGTTTTTAAGGACTGCAAAGATACATATTTCATTTGATTATCAAAACAATAAATTTAAAAAACAATATATTTGCTGCCCATCCTCAAAAGAACTGCCGGCGACCGCCGCATCTGCATACCTTTCAACCCTGAAGCTATACCCCAGTAATAAGACAGACTGTCCTGCCTTCGTACCGAGTGCACAGTGAGTGCACCCTGAGTCCACGGTGAGTGCACCTTTTTCCTGTAAAAAGGTGCACTCACCCTACACTCATTGTTGAGATATCGTTTACCAAGTACGAACTCATACAGAACCCGGCCCGAACAAGCTAAGGCCGCAGATGAGTATCTTAAAAAAGAAAAAGGAATATGAAGCGTTTATCGCGTGTAAAAAATCCGGCTGCTTTTGTCAAGCGCCGGATTTAGAGAAATTATATTTGGTTAGAATATGCTTCTGGATGGTAACGATATACTAATCTAGTCTTTTAATATTTCTCTTGCAATAACTATTTTCTGAATTTCTGAAGTTCCTTCACCAATGGTGCACAATTTACTGTCCCTGTAATACTTTTCTACCGGAAAATCTTTGGTGTATCCGTAACCACCAAAAATCTGTACGGCCTCTGTCGATACCTTAACCGCAACTTCAGAAGCAAAATATTTAGCCATCGCCGATTCCTTGGTCATCGGCAGACCCCTGTTCTTGAGATCTGCAGCCTGCCTGATCAGCATTTCCGCACCTTCTATCTCGGTAGCCATATCGGCCAGCTTAAAACTTATGCCCTGGAAACTGGCGATAGGCTGTCCAAACTGATGGCGCTCCTTTGCATAGGCCAATGCAGCTTCGTAAGCTCCTTTGGCTATTCCCAGTGAAAGCGCTGCTATAGAGATCCTGCCGCCGTCCAGTACCTTCATGGCCTGTTTAAAACCCTCTCCTTCAATACCCAGCAGGTTCTCCTTAGGCACCCGGCAGTTGTCAAATATCATCTCGGTGGTTTCAGATGCACGCATCCCAAGCTTATTTTCTTTTTTTCCGGCTGTAAAACCAGGCGTGCCTCTTTCTACAACAATAGCTGAGATCCCGCCAGCCCTTCCTTTTTCACCGGTCCTCACCATCACTACTGCCACGTCTCCGCTTTTGCCATGGGTAATCCAATTTTTGGCACCATTAATCACATAGTCGTCTCCATCAGGTATCGCAGTAGTCGCCATTCTCAAGGCATCAGAACCTGTATTCGCCTCGGTAAGGCCCCAGGCACCCAACCATTCCGCTGTTGCCAGTTTGGGCAGCCACCGCAGCTTCTGCTCTTCGTTTGCGAAGGCCATGATGTGTCCCGTACATAAAGAATTGTGGGCAGCAAGTGATAAGCCTATGGAACCGCAAACCTTTGCAACCCCTACGATCACGTCCACATACTCCTGGTAACCAAAACCCGATCCTCCATAAACCTCAGGCACCAGCACCCCCATCAGGCCCAGATCACCCAGCTGTTTAAATACCTCGAGCGGAAAGTGCTGAACCTCGTCCCATTCCATTACATGCGGCCGTATGTTCTTTTCTGCAAAGTCGCTGACCATCTTCCTGATCAGCTCCTGATTTTCAGATATACTGAAGTTGTATCCAACAGAGTTATCTATTGTTTCTAGCATAGTTTTTTTATTTGAATAATGGCAATGTTAGTTAATTATTACCATACAGACATCAGCTAAAAGCTTGCCAAATCGTAGAACGGAATGGTATTTAGTTCAATAACCTAACTCCTTGTTTTTAAGGAAGTCAAATAAGCAGAAAAGTTTTTTTATTTTTTTTAGCTTTAGGCGTTAAAAAAAACTAAAAGCGCAAACTCATGCAGTTCATTAACAGACAAGCCGTCATGGCACAGCTTCGTGCCGACCTGATCGGAAAAGATTCTTATCGGGGTGTTACCCTGACTTATTCCTGGCTCGCCAACCAGTTTGGCCACTTCTCGCTGGGGTTTATCCCAACCATACTTGTATACCGCGTATTGCAATCTTATCCTTCTATAAATTCTCCGGAACTATGGGCCTCATTTGGAGTATGGGGCCTATGGATATTATTTGAAACTTATAATTTCCTGGGACCGCTGCTGCTCAAGGTCCCTACC
>NZ_DATHGC010000233.1:0-8849 GCF_035317785.1 Pedobacter sp.
TTGATATCCGCAGCGATCACTGTACCCGCCCCTGAAGCGAGTGCACCCAGTAATGCAGAGAATCCAACCCCGCCCAGTCCTACAACCAATGCCGTCTGACCAATTTTTAAGGTTCCGGTATTTACCACCGCTCCTACGCCTGTTATTACCGCACAGCCGAACAGCGCAGCTATTTCATAAGGCACTTTTTCGGTTATTTTCACCAGAGATCTTCGTGATACTACTGCGTATTCTGCAAAAGCCGAGACACCAAGATGGTGGTTCACAAATTTCAGGTCCCGGTTTTTTAATCTTAGTCCGCCCCCCAGCAGGGTACCCTTGACATTTGCAGCAGCCCCCGGCTCACACAATGCGGGTCGTCCTGTCATACAGGGCATACAGTGCCCGCAGGTAGGGACGAACGAAAAAACGACGTGATCGCCTTGTTTCAAATCTTCCGTTCCCGGCCCGCATTCTACTACCTCTCCGGCAGCTTCATGGCCAAGGAGCATCGGCATGACCCTTGGTCTGCTGCCATCAATTACGGAAAGATCGGAATGACAAAGTCCAGCGGCATGGATCTTAACCAGCACCTCTCCGTATTCGGGCTTTGACAGGTGCAGCTCTTCTATAACGATTGGATTGGTTTCCCCGTACGGACGGTCATGGCCTGCTTCATAGAGCACGGCGGCTTTTATTTTCATGTAATATAGTATAGATGGTTATTTCACAGACCAGGCCTGTATTCTCGCATTTATATCGGTTTCTCTGCAATCAGCACCATTAATATCCAAAAGTAGAATTCAAAGCATCCGCATTAAGATACTTTTATTTGTTTTTCTAATACTATTATGCATATCTGATAATTAAATGATTTTATCCGTATATTTAAGATAAACAAATACTAACCACCAAATCAGAATATCAATGAAACCTGTAGAAATGCGCTTTGCCAAGGACTTTGATAAGTCTTTTGTAGTCTTCCGGGAAAACTGTAAGCATTTTCCATGTCCATGGCACTATCACCCTGAATACGAACTCGTGCTGGTCACTAAAAGCTCAGGCCGCAGAATGGTCGGAGATCATATAGGATATTTTGATGAGGGTGACCTGGTGATTATGGGCCCAACCCTGCCGCATGTTTGGGTCAATGACGACAAATATATCAACGGGCAGGCGGATTCACCGGCAGATGCCATTGTCATCCATTTTGTCGATGATTTTTTAGGAGAAGGTTTTTTTCAGATACCTGAGATGGAAAGCATTAAAAATTTTCTTGAATTGTCACATCATGGCGCTGTAATAAAAGGTGAGGCAAAAGACAAGGTCTCTGGGATAATGAAAGATATGCTAAACATGAACGGCATTCAGCGGCTGGCCTCTCTTATTTCTATTTTTGACATCATTGCCTCAAATTCTGAATATGAGTTGCTCGCCAGTCCGGGATTTGTAAGGAATTCACATTTAAGATGCTCTGACCGTTTTAGCAAGGTGACAGAATATATCATGAGGAATTTTAACAACGAGATTACACTGCCGGAGATTGCCTCTATCGCCAATATGGCAGTGACGACTTTTTGTAATTTCTTCAAAGAACAATACAGGATAACTTTTATAGAATACTTAAATAAGGTAAGGATAGGTTACGCCTGTAAGTTACTTTGTGAGAACAAACAAAATATTGTTGAAATAGCCTACGAGAGCGGATTCAACAACCTTGCTAATTTCAACAGGCAGTTCAAAAAATTAAAGAACATGACACCGAGTGATTACAGACGCGCATTGGAAACAGGCGATATATTGTATCAGGAACGTGCGCTGGAATCTTTAATCAGATCAGCAGGTTAGGATTTACCCGCTAAGATATTTCCCTTTTCTAAGTACAGAAACCCATACGTCGTAGCCTTGTTTATTCAGATGTACACCATCAAAAGTATATTTGGCTGGAAGATTGCCCGTATGATCGGCAAAAGCTGAATAAAGATCTATGACCGTGATATCATTACGTTTTGCCAGGTCTTTCAGTTTGGCATTAATCTCTATGATCCGTCCGTTTTTATAATGGTCCTTTAATTTCCCAAAGGAGCTATTTGTTGGAAGCATGGTTTGAAAGAAAATTTTCGTTTGAGGCGAGGCAGACTTGATCTGACTGATCATACGCTCATAGTTCCGGATAATGATGCTATCCGGAAAATTCCGGGCGATGTCGTTTATGCCTATCAGAATAAAGATGCTTACCGGATGGCCGCCCGTTACCTCATCAAGACGGTCAAGCAACCCAAAACTCGTATCGCCCGGTATACCTCTGTTTTTAATATGCGGCATTCCCAAAAGTTCCGGCCATTCGCCCCAAAAAGTAATGCTGTTACCTAAGAAAACGATGTCTTTAGGTGAATGTTTAAAAGATCTGTAAAGATCTACCCTGGAAGGATATATCTCGGGCCGGTAGGTGCTGTCCCATTTAATTTCCTGGGAAAGTCCGGCACGATAAAACAGCATGACCGTTAATACCGTCAACATCATTGTTTTGAGACTCATTTTCATCTTGAGGATAATTATTGCGTATCGAGCAATCTTTTCAGCACTGCCGGATAGCTGTTTCCATTTACAGTTCCCTGCCCATCCATCTTATAACCATAGGTGATGCTGTCACCAAAACAAACAATAGTTTTATTCAGGGGTTTCAACAGATTAACGAACTGATACACTGCAGTGCCAATTACACGATATCCGTTAACAGTAGGATGAACACCGTCATTTATTCCGCTGTTGGCCTCATTTTGAAAAAGATTGTCTTTTTCAGGGCCTGCGCCCCCGCATGCAGTAAGTATTTGATTCAGATCTATCAGCAGACATTTATTTTTAACAGCCAGCTGTTTGATGATCTTGTTCGCAGAATCAACAAGGGACTGCGGCCCCTTAACGCTATACATCGTCTTCGGTTGTCTCGCTATAATATATGGCGAGTATACCGGAGGTATCGTCATCAGCACAAGTGCGGATTTATTCTTTATCGTATTGATCAGCTGCTGATATCTATTTTTATATTCGGTTAAATTCAGCCGGTTACGTTCATTGAGCATATCATTCGTACCTACCATAAGTATGACCAGGTCCGGTGAGCTTTTCAATACGTCTTTATCCACCCTGCTTAGTAAATCAGCTGTATTATTGCCATTGATACCAGCATTTATGACCACTACAGAGTCTTTAATAACATTAGGCTTTACTTCCTGTACCATAAGCATACAAATCAAAATGCAGTATTTAAAAGCTCCTCTCATCTGTTGAAATTCAATTTACCAGCTGGTCCAGCCTCCGTCCACAAAGAGGTTTTGTCCGGTTATATACGATGCCGCATCCGACAGGAAAAAGGCGACCGCACCGGCGACCTCATCTTGCTTACCGACTCTTCCCATAGGCACCTTGTGTGCCAGCCGCGCTGTAAAGTCCGGACTTTTCGCCTGTCCTGCCGGACTTGGAAAAGGTCCGGGAGATATACAGTTGCACCTTATCCCTTTCTTTCCCCAGTGAACCGCCAGGTATCTCGTCATCTGGACAATACCAGCCTTACCCACACCATATTCAATGGGGTTGATGTTCATAGGCAGTTCGTATACACTGGGATCTGGCGATACCGATCCGTACATACTCGAAAACAGCACAATACTGCCTTTCCCCCTGGTTTCCATTTGGATCCCAACTTCACGGGCAAGTAAAAACGTCGCCGTCAGCCCCGTATGATTTACCTCATCAAAATCGGCTTCAGTAAGGTCTTCAAAATGTTTGGACGTTGATCCAAAAGTAAGGACCACCAGACCCTGGGGCACCCCCCGTTTTTTGATATGCTCAGCTACAAACGCTTTAACTTCATCGCCTTTTCGCACATCTAATGTCGCGGCAGTAATGTCCGGATCTGATATTCCCGTCACAAACTGATCTGCCCTGTCTTCCAGGTCCACACATAAAACTTTTGCACCCGCTTTCAATAAGAGCTCAGATGTTGCCTGGCCAAGGTAGCCAGCACCGCCAACAACCCAGATGTCCTTCCCCTTGAGCGTTAAGATTTCATTTGTCTTTTCCATGTATATTTCAATTAGCGCTCAGGCATTCAGCCCGCCATCCATTAGTATGTTTTCCCCATTAATATATGCCCCGGCCTGTGAAGCAAGCAGCACAATAAGCCCCTTTATATCATCATTATTGGCCATTCTTTTTAAGGGTACTTTTTTTGTGTAATTTTCAAGGAAACGTTCCGGCTGATTGTTAAACAAACCACCCGGACTGATACAGTTGACCCGAAGGTTTTTGCCTGCATAATGCTGGGCCATAAACCGGGTTAAATTGATCAGGCCCGCATTGTGGAAAAAGTAATCCGGCGGCAGGCTTTTAGGCATCTCTGTACCTTCGTAATTGGAATAATCCGGCCCAAACATCCCCATCATCGAACTGATGTTAATGATGCTCCCGCCATCTTCATTTTTGGAGATCAGATCTCCCAGCTCCCTGAGGATGTCCATCATTCCTGTCGCATTGACTTCCATAGACTGTGCAAAATGCTCGATAGGCGCATCATAGCTTTTCATCGTCCTGGCCACCGAATTGTTCACAAAACCATTAAGCTTGCCAAACCGGTCAATGATCTGCTGCTTCAGCGAGAGTACGGAATCATGGTTCCCCTGATCAACCACCATGGCATGCACATCGAGACCGGCGGACTGAAAATTTTTGGCTACAGCATCCAGGTTTTCTTTGTTTCGTGAGGCAATGATTACCGTAGCACCAGCCTCAGCCAGGCCTTCGGCAATGCATTTCCCATAATTGCCTGCCCCGCCTGATACCAGTACAACCTTTCCACTCAGATCAAATAATTCTTTAACATTCATCTTAGTCTATCCTAATTTTTTTACCGCCCTGCCTGGCGCTCTCATCACCCGCGATCAATGTTTTAATGATCTGCTCTGTTTTATAAAATTCCAGCCTTGGCTTTCCTTCCTGAACCGAGCGGATAAATTCAATGATGTTGTCCCTGAACATGGAATAGGAATTCCGGATGTCGACCAGCTTCCAGTTTTGCTGTCCGAACAGGCTCAGTTGAAATGTACCGCTGATGTCCATAAACAAATGTACGGTGGCTTGCAGGCCGCCTTCAAATTCAATCTTTACAATCGCCCCGTTTTCCGTGCCAACGTTAGTTGCGCTCAAAGGTTTGGGATCGTCCATGATTGAAAATATGGCTTCCAGCATGTGCACACCATACTTGATCCAGTCTTTCTTTCCGACAGCGGTAATTAATTCAATTTTACCAAGGGAACCCAGCTCATTTTTAGCGATCATGCATTCATTGGCATATCGCATCGACGAGCAGGACATGATAAACTTGCCTTTTGCTATTTCTGAAGCAAAATAATCCAGATCTTCCCTGTTGCTGCACAAAGGCTTATCGATAAACAACGGGATTCCCGCATCGATAAATGGCTTAGCCCATTCTTTATGATTTTCAGCATCATCTCTTGCCAGTATAACAGTATCGACATGACCGATCATCTCTTCCGGCGAATCCGTAACGTGCTCAATTCCGGCAGTCCTCGCGATGTGTTCTGAAACTGCTCTTTCCTGAGAATAGATATGAGTTACTTTCGCTGCCGGTAAACCGAGTGTTGCCTTGTTCGCGGTAAGATATGCAGCGACCGCCGGATAACCCAGTGCACTTATTTCCTCTCCATTAAATGTACCGTTGATGATGGCCGACCAGGAAGTCGGATGGGCATTTCCCGGACTCATCCCAATTATTCCTATATTTATCATTACAATTATTAATTAAACACAGTTAAAGGGATCTTTGCCAGATAGATTGATGTTTTACCTTCATGTGATGAATAATAGGAATACCAGATCTGCTTCTTATAGATGAGCATTCCGGGGTAACTCGTATCCCCGCCGCTTTGTTCAATCGGAATTGTTTTTAAAATTTTACCCTTTAAGTCGGTCATAAATATTGCCGATTTGTGTTTACTTAAATTTCTTTCTTCTTTCATATCTTCCGGATAATAACGGGATCCGATACAAAACGTAGTATCGTTTAAAAAAATAAAGTTTGGCCCACCCAGGCGCTGATCAAGTTTATTAAACTGCCAGCTGACATAAGGTGCCTCACTTGTAGCTAATATACCTTTTTTGTCGCCTTCTTCTCTTCTTATCAGCACATACATACGGTCATTTTTATCAAATCTTATGGTACATTCATTGGGACTTCCGTCAAGATCGATCTTAGTCACATTTTCAAAATATTTGCCATCATTGGTTTTCACCAGGTAAATGGCTCCCGGCTGGTAATTGATCGCATAGCCAATCCCTTTATTCCAGGTCACGCGCCATACCCAATCTGACTTTACAGCGATCTTAGGATCGATACCTGAAGCCACAGGTGCCGAAAATGTTTCGCCTCTTTTATCTGAATAAGATACAAATGGCTTGCGTGTATCCACTTTACCATCTTTATAAGTCTCCACATCAATCAATACCATGATCCGGTTATCAGGAGTAACAGACAACTTGGGGTCTCTCAGATCCATACCGTCCATACTAAATGAAGTCAGGCTTTGCCAGGTCTTACCGTCAGCAGATTTTATGACCCGTCCCGTCCCGCCTGGCCCCGACACATGGCCGGTCCCCTCTCTGAAAGTACAGTAGAATGAATTGTTAAATCTTATCAAATCAGTAAATGCACTATGCGGTGCCTGATCCCAGATTTTTTGAACTTCGATCTTTCCGGGATCTTCCAATGCTTTTTTTGTAGCGCATCCGGTAAATAAAAATATCAGCACTAAAAAGTAATATTTCATAAAAACAAGGTTAAGTCTCAAATTTCGGTTTATCAGGCCCCGCAGTGTACTATTTTCTTTTACATTTCTGGTATTATTATACAATATGGCCTACTGTTTTATGAGTTTGGCCCTTAGTGTATTTTTTCCCTGAGTTACCTGCACAATATACATTCCCTGGGCAAGATCCGCTATTGGCATTTCGTACTTATCTGTACTTCCTGTCACCGTAAATTCTACTTTTTTAACAACGGTTCCGGAAATATTAACTACCTGCACATACAGTTTCCCCTGTTCTGCATTAGACACGGTTAAACCCATGGTGCTTCCCGCCGGGTTTGGAGATAACCTGATCCCAAAAGAATTGAGCTGATCCAGATTTTTATCGGCCAGATTGCTTTTTACCGGTATTGATGAACTGGCAGCCTGTGCTGATCCTGGAATAGTACCATAAGGATATAAAACTACATCGTCAAACAGTGCTTCGTCGCCGATTGCACCACTTCCTCCGCTTGCGAACATAATACCATCCATAGTTGTGGCGCCCGCAGTTTGTTTTGTGGCATAGCCCGCAAAAGTACCATCAATATAAATAGCAGCGACATTTCCAGGGGCATCTGCCACCACTTTAACAGATCTCCAGGCATCTTTCGGTATTAACACATTCGTTCCGCTCAATAAAGCATTCCAGGTTCCGTTATTGTACTTTATCGTTCCATTGTTGGTTCCGGTTACCGGAAAAACAGCAATACGGAATACAGATGTAGTACCTGATTTTAAGCAAAACTGGACACAGCCGCTGGAAGCAAAACCTTTAATCTTCAGCTTAAATTCCATAACCTGTGCATCCGAGGCTGTATAGCCGGTCCTGCTAAGTTCCTTGTTTGTGGCATCTGCATCGTACATATACAGCGCCCGCTGACTTTGATATCCGGTAGGAAGTGGCGTAACCCCTTCACTCACCCAAAAGCCAGTGTTCAGCATCGTGTAGCTGTATGGTTTAACATTAAGGGCATAATCTTCAAAAGTATCTTCAGGACTGAACAGGCTGATTTCGTTGAGACCCACCCATCCCATACTGCTGGTCACATTTACCCTGACATATCTTGCCACGATGGAAGAAAAGGATGTATAATCAACTGTATAATGAACCGTCGTCCCGGGATAGGACTTTAATAATGTCCAGTTTATTCCATCCTGGGAATGTTCAATGGTGGCTCCCTGTGCCCTTCCATGAAGCAGGCTTACGGCAATTGCGTTGATCGTTTGATTTCGTTTGAGGTCTATCGTATAATATCCGCTTGATGCTTGTTTGAATGCACCGCTCCAATAATCAGTGCTGGCATCGTACGCACCGTGTACACCAGCTTCCGGATGTGTACCGTTTGTATAGGTCATATCGGTAATGAACTCAACCTGGCCCGGAGAAACTCTTTTCTTCAGATCTATGCGATTTCTGTAATTGGTAACGACATCGAACGTTGAAGACCAGATTGAAAATGGATTTGGAACGGGAGTCGGATCACCAGAATCGTAATAAGTATAAAGCGCACGATCAGAAAGCTGCATGAACCTGTTATTCCTTAACGGGAAAGCAGAAGTGTACCCGGAGCTTTTATTTTGAAAACCAGTCCCTGGTGTTGACTGATAAGTTACCGAATGTCCTACCCAGTTTGCCCCATCGTCAATTGAATAAGCAACGTGACAATTGCGCATGTTACCAGTGACATTATCTCCATAACTTAGCGCTAAAATACCATTAGGCATCCATTGCAAATACGGATCAACACCCTTATTTGCCGGAATATCCGGTACAGTAGCAGATGCACTCCAGGATGTGCCGTTACTGGCCGCAGAACTTATTTTATAGACCATTGAAGTATTCTCGACCCGCATGACGGCCAGAATGGATCCATTTTTACCGCGTGCTATTGTCGCTTCTCCGGCATTCTCCCGGATTGTACTTAAATAATTCCAGGTGTCCCCTCCGTTTGTCGACTTCATCAGCATCACACGCATAGACTCATAACTTCCATCAGGTTTTCG
>NZ_DATHGC010000234.1:0-21192 GCF_035317785.1 Pedobacter sp.
GCTTACCGAGGAAGCGGTAGCGATTGAGGATGAGGGGTATTATAAGAGCTGGCAGGGGGGTTAAAATTCAATACACCTCGCTGACTCGAAATCCTGAAGGAGGGGGGTTAAAATTCAATACACCTCGCTGACTCGAAATCCTGAAGGAGGATTTCCATGTCAGTTCGGTGTACAGAATTTTAAGGGGAAAGCAGGGAGTATAAAAAGTAAGGAATGAGAAATAAAAAAACTGAAACTGATTTATTATTCATAAAAAAACTAAGATGTCAACACAAACATTTGCAGAAAAGATAGCTGAGGCTCCGGATTTTCTCCCGATAAACGGGACGGATCACATTGAGTTTTATGTGGGAAATGCGAAACAGGCTGCGCATTATTACAAAACGGCTTTTGGCTTTCAGTCACTGGCTTATGCTGGTCCGGAGACTGGATTGCGGGACAGGGCTTCTTATGTACTGCAGCAGGGGAAGGTCAGACTGGTGTTTACGACAGCACTGAAATCGGATAGTCTTATTGCCGGGCACGTCCGGAAACATGGTGATGGGGTAAAGATCCTGTCACTATGGGTAGATGATGCTTACAGCGCATTTGAGGAAACGGTCAAACGCGGTGCAAAACCTTATCTGGAGCCGGTAACCCAGTCGGACGAACATGGGGAGGTACGCCTATCGGGGATTTACACTTATGGCGAAACTGTACACCTTTTTGTGGAACGGAAGAACTATAAAGGGGCTTTTCTGCCGGGCTACCGGGAATGGAACAGCGACTACAATCCCGCGGATGCCGGCCTGCTTTATATAGACCATTGCGTGGGCAATGTGGGCTGGAACAGGATGAATGAGACGGTCAAATGGTATGAGGAGGTGATGGGATTTGTCAATATCCTTTCATTTGACGACAAACAGATCAATACGGAATACAGTGCACTGATGAGCAAGGTAATGAGCAACGGAAACGGTTATTCCAAATTTCCGATCAACGAGCCGGCTGAGGGGCAGAAAAAATCACAGATCGAAGAGTACCTGGAATATTATGAAGGTGAGGGGGTGCAGCACATTGCGGTAGCAACAAAAGATATTCTGGCTACCGTGAGGCAATTAAAGGCCCGGGGGGTTGAGTTTTTAAGTGCACCCCCTGAAGCCTATTACAATATGATGCCGGAGCGCGTCGGGGAGATTGACGAGGAGATCGCGCAGTTGAAGGAACTGGGCATCCTGGTGGATTGTGATGAGGAAGGCTACCTGCTCCAGATATTTACGAAACCTGTGGAGGACAGGCCTACCTTATTTTTTGAAATTATACAGCGAAAAGGTGCCCAGTCATTTGGCGCAGGCAACTTTAAGGCATTATTTGAGGCCTTAGAGCGCGAACAAGAGCTAAGAGGAAATTTATAAAAACCTCTTATTCATTTAAAAACGGGGAGGGCATTCATGATATGGATGTCCTCTTTTTTTATTACTTTCGGGCTTCAAGGCATTAATGAGGGGTATGGAATTTAACCTGATCAAGAGAACAACATTATTTTTTATGCGGCTTAGGCTGGCATTCAAGCTCTTCAGCAAGAATGATCCTTTAAGGCTGGCCGGTGCCACCGCATTCTTCACAAATTTTGCATTGCCTCCTATTTTATTGATCCTCATCAGATTATTTGGTTTTTTTATTGACCGCAAGATCCTGGCATCACGTTTATTTGAGCGGCTGGCAAGTATCCTGGATGACAGCAGCACCCTGCAGATCAGGCAGACCCTGAGAAATATAAGAGGGATAGATCATAAATGGTATGCGACCTTACTGAGCTTCATATTTTTTTTATTTGTAGCCACCACTTTATTTAGTGTGATCAAAAATTCTATGGACCAGATCTGGTCCATAGCAAATAAAGCGCACTCGGGATTTTTGTTTAAACTGAAACTGAGGGCCAGGTCTATAGTGATCATCCTGCTCGCAGGTGTCTTGTTCCTGCTGGGATTTTTAACAGACAGTATCCAGGCTTACATCGGCGAATACATCAATACAGCTTCTCCTACATTTGGCCGGCTGTTCTTGTATGTACTCAATCAATTGGTCTTCATTGGCATAGTCATGATCTGGTTTACGGTGCTGTTCCGCTTTCTGACCAACGGCAGGCCGACATGGAAAGCTGCGCTCAGGGGCGGCCTGCTTACTGCCGTGCTGTTCACTTTTGGAAAATATATACTGAGGATCATGCTCCCTCTAAGCGGCATAGGAAATATCTACGGTACTTCAGGCTCTATTGTCCTGATCATGCTTTTTGTATTCTACTCTTCCTTCATATTCTATTTCGGGGCATGTTATGTAAAAGTATTGAGTGATGACAGGGAAACCCCTATACGTCCGATCAAAGGGGCGTTCAATTATGAAATAAAAGAGATTTTAAAGGATACTTAACAAGCCACCGGCTTGGATACCTGCTCAAAACCCTGCATTTCAAACACAGCCAGCTTATTGAGTAAGTTGTAATGTAAGGTACCAAAGAAATTGATAATTCCACCCTCCTTGTTCTTCCCTTCGATACAAATACTTTCTTTTACAATTTCCCGGTGTTCTAAATTCTGATCATTCAGGATCACATCTTCGTCCTGTATTTTCACGTCGCTGGCATCAATTGAGAACTGTTTCAGCAGATCAGAAAAGCTTTGGCCGTTTAGCAATAATTCTTTGATATTCATAGTAGTATTCATTAGGTTAGGGATGAAAGCAATATCAATTTTAAAGCCAAAAAAAAGGGTAAACCCTGAAAGTTTACCCCTTTTACAAAATTATGTTTATCCGATGTTTTTTAGAACAGTTTATAGGCAAGTCCCAGCGTAAAAAGCCCAAGTTTTTGGCCTTCATAATCACCTTCGCCAACCTTAGAAAGTCCGGCTTCATATCTCAGGTCTACACCCAGGTTTTTAATGTCCAGGCCGGCACCAAACTGCCATGCAATGTTCTGACCTTTGAAGTTTCCTTTAAATGCCTGGCCTGCTGCATCTCCAAATGATTGTTCATCATCCAGGATAAAGGAAACCACGGGTCCTGTATTTAACCGGACACCAATTCCCGCAGCGCCGATCTTGGTGCCTACTAATATTGGAACATCAAGACTGGTAAATTTTACTTTGTTCTCCTGACCTTCACTGTTTTTAAGCGTCGTGTTCTTGCCGCTCAAATAGAGCTCTGGCTGCAAATGAATGCCAGCTGCTCCTATGCGGGCCCATAGGCCAGCGTAATAACCCGCCCGGTTGTCACTGCTAAAAGTGTTTTCAGTACTCAATTTGGACAGGTTCGTTCCTGCTTTAATACCTAACTGAAAGCTTGGGAGCACCTGGCTGAAGGCTGCAAGGTTGAAACCTGCGAACAGCACTGCTAAGAATATTTTTTTCATGTTTTTATGGTTTTGTTTTAATAATACTGAAACAATCAATGTATGGGATAGTTTCAATACATCATATTTGGTGTGTTATTTAATCTTTAAGCGTAAAAATAAGAATATTTTTAATTTGGAACTAAAATACGTAGTTTTATCGTAAAAGTGCGATACTCACCCTTATTGTTAGATAGTACTCCTTCAAACTATACTTAGGATGCCCTTTTAATGGACTTTACGTTTAATTTTTATTCCCTCATTCTAATTTTTTGCGGGTCGGTTACGTTATTTTTATCTCACTACGTCTATAGAAAGGAAGGTGAAGCTGTTCGGTTCTTTGGCATCATGATGCTTGCCAATGCCATCTGGTCACTGGCCTATGGATTTGAACTGGCCAGCACCACGCTCAGTCAGGCTAAGGCCTTCATAAATATTGAGTATCTGGGCATCACAGCATTGCCGCTTACCTGGTTTTTGTTCTGTCTGAAATTATCAGGTAAGGAAGACTGGTATAAGAACCGGTCCATACTTTTTCTGCTGATCGCTGTTCCGGTTATTACTGTTTTTCTGGTATGGACCAATCATTTTCACCACCTCCACTATAAAAATTACTATTTGGATCTGACAGGTGATTTTCCAACAGTCACTGTAGAACCTGGTATATCCTACATCTTGTTCACCATTTATTTCTATATACTCCTGGCTGCCGGCAGTTACCTGCTGATCGTTAAGTTCCGAAAGGCAGATCCTATATATAAGCGTCAGAATTATAGTGTCATCATAGCAGCCATGATCCCCTGGCTCACCAATATCAGTTACCTGGCCGGCTTCAGGCCGATGAAGAACCTCGACCTCACTCCGTTTGCTTTCATTGCCACAATATTCCTGATCTCGCTGGCGATCTACCGCTTTAAACTTTTCGACATTTTGCCGGTGGCCCGGGAAAAGGTACTGGACCTGATGCAGGATGGTTTCCTGGTACTGGACAACAAGCACCGTATCATCGATTATAATAAGACTTTCAGTAAATATTTGCCTGCAAACAGCAAAAATAAGATCATAGGAACCCCACTGGAAGTGCTGATCCCGGGGCAAACGGAACTGCTTGAATTCTTAAAAGCGCACCGTGCAGGAAAAATAGAACTGAAAATTGGAACGGACAAGGGTTTGTTTGACCTGGAGGCGGACATTGGGTATCTCGATGACAATCAACTGAATAACGAGGCTATTTTCATCAAGCTGCAGGACCTTACTATACTCCGTGCAGAATCATTAAGATCAAAAATACAAGCTGAAGAACTGCAAAAGCTCAACCAGCTTAAAGACAGGATATTTTCTATTATAGCCCATGATTTAAGGGCACCACTGGTAAATTTATCTGAGGTGCTGAAAATGATCTCTGATGATCAGATCAGCAGTGAAGAATTTAAAGCCCTTTCCCCAACACTAAACAAAGACATTGTATACACCACTGATCTGCTTGAAAACATTCTGCACTGGTCCAGAAGCCAGCTAAAGGGGTATGGGATCAACAAAGAATTCTTTGACCTCAAGGGCCTGATTGTAAGTGAGGTAGACCACCACCTGTCATCTGCCAAAGCAAAGAATATTGAGATCATACAGGACGTATTTCCGGGGGAAATGGTCTATGCGGATGTGCTGATGGTACAGATCATTATCAGGAATCTTCTGAACAATGCCATCAAGTTCTGCCATGTAAATTGTGTCATCCACATTACTGCTGTTTATTCCGGTGATCACAACATCCAGCTTTGTATAAAAGACAATGGCGTGGGCATACCTAAAGAAACTCTGGACAAACTATTCCTGGGAGAAAACAAATCTACCCGGGGCACCATGAATGAAAAGGGTACCGGGCTTGGCCTGATGGTCTGTAAAGAATTTGCGGAAAAGAATGACGGAAGATTAGTCGCTGAAAGCGAAATTGGAAAAGGCTCAAGCTTTTCGGTCTACCTTCCTGTAGACGATAAAAGCTTGAGCCTTTGATTGTTTTTAAATTAATTGTTCCCGGTTGCCTGATTAATGGCCTGTTGTTCTTTTAAAGCATCAACATTGTTTTTATCCCCAAAGTTTTGGGTCTTATCGGCAAAATATTCCAATATGCCAACTATCGTATCCAGATTGTCAGAAACCCGCTGGTGCATGTCCGGCAGGTCTTTTTCCAGTCTTTTATCGCCAAGTTCAATATTGTCTACTTCAATTTTTCCTATCTTTTGAATGATGGCTTGCTGGGAGTGCTGTAAATCTTCAAGTTCCCTAACTATCTTCTGCATCAATTCAAACTTCTTTAAGGTATCCATATTATATTTTAATTAAGATTAACATTCGTTTTATGCTATATTCAACGATCCAACCTATGAATATGTTTTAAAAAGTTACAGTCATTGACTTGCTTTGGCCATGAAATTGCTACTTTAGCCAGATTGACCATGTTTATTTATGAAAAGGATCCTCTTCTTATTTATTATATTCCTATCTGTTGAAACGAGCCGGGCACAGGACTCTCTGAAATTTGACAAAGGAAAACTATTAGAGTACTACCAGGCTCAGCAGTACGCAGAAGCATCAGCTTACCTGAAAGGGATATACAGGGAAAACACCGAAAATAAAAAAGAACTCTCAGAATTGGGATACGCCTTTTTATTGGCAGGAAAACTTCCTGAAGCTGAAAAAACCTATTTAAAGCTCTATGCAAAGGATTCTGCAAGTATACCGGTGCTGTACAGTCTGGCGGATATCAACATCAGGAGGGGAAATAATTCACAAGCCAGGAAATATTACCTGAGGGCACTTCAGGCAGACAGCACGAGTTACATTACCTATAAGCAATTGTCGAAACTGAGCAAAGCGGATCTGGATATCAACAGAATAGAATACCTGCGCAAAGCAAATGACCTGAACCCCGAAGATGCGGAGGTGGCATTTGATCTGGCAGAGCTTTATTTTAAGATGAATTTCATGGACAGGGCAGCTGCGGTGATTGCCCCTGCCTTAAAAGCAGACAGCGCCAATCTGCAATTGCTGAAAATGAGAATGCCGATAAACACTGCCGAAAGCAAGTATAAGGAAAGTATTGAAACAGGGCAGAAACTATTGAGCTACGGTGACAGCTCGACTTTCGTTCTGAATAATCTGGGGAAGGCCTATTATCTTACACTGGATTATAAAAATGCGCTTAAATATTTTCTGCTGATCAAAGAAAATATGATTGACAAGGAGGCCTTGTATTTTAACATTGCCAGAAGCTACAGAGGCGTGAGGGATTACAATAATGCGGTTGTTTATCTGCAAAAAGCAGTTCAGGAGGGTGTGTCTCCCCTGGTTGCCAGTTATTATGGTTTGCTTGGCGATTCATTTGAAAAGCTGAGCAAAAATGAAGATGCCAATAAGGCTTACAAAAAGGGCCTGGATTTTGAAAATGACGGCAGTTTACTCTACAATATAGCCCTGGTGTACGAAACCAAATTAAATGACAAAAAGAATGCGATCAGCTATTATGAACAATATCTGAAAACCATAGATAAAGGCAAACAGCCTAAGCTTGTTAAGTTCATAAATACTAAAATTGAAGATCTGAAACGATAGCTATCTGTTGATCAGCCGGGCCACATATTTGCCGATGATGTCAAATTCGATATTCACTGTATCGCCCTCATATACTTCGTGAAGGTTTGTATGTTCAAATGTATAGGGTATGATGAATACGGAGAATTCGTTGTCAGCAGAGCCTACAACAGTTAAACTGATCCCGTTTATACATACAGATCCTTTTTCTACGGTCACATTTCCAATGGCCTGATCATATTTAAAGCGGTATTCCCAGCTTCCGTCGAGTTCTGCACGTTTTATGCAGACCGCGGTCTGATCTACATGCCCCTGTACGATATGGCCATCCAGCCGGCCGTTCATCTGCATACAGCGTTCCAGGTTAACTTTGCTGCCTTGTTTTAAATGAGCGAGATTTGTTTTCCTGAGGGTTTCATCGATGGCTGTAACGGTATGGGTATCCTCCTTCAGTTCAACTACGGTGAGGCAGACACCGTTGTGGGCCACACTCTGATCTATCTTTAAGGCCGCACTGATTTCAGAATGAATGGTGTAGTGAACATTAGTCCCTTCTGTTCTGATTTCCGTGACCGTGCCAAGTGTTTCTATTATTCCTGTAAACATTTTTATGAATTAAACTTTACCCTGTTTTTTCTCCAGCTGCTGGCCATGTCCCCCGTCCGCTGACTTTCCAGAATAGCTTCCGGTTGTTTTTTCAGTAAAATTACTGCTGCAATCGCTGCCAGCAGCGCCTCTTCTTCAGTTTCGGTTTTGGCCTGTCCGGTATTGAAGTATTTACTCACAAAGTGCGTATCAAACTTCCCTGTTCTGAAAGCCTCATGCTGCATTACAAATTTCCCAAAGTTAAGCGTAGTTTTTATACCGGTAATGTCATATTCATTGATGGCCCTGATCATTTTTTCAATGGCTTCCTGTCTGTCCCTGCCGAAGGTGATCAGTTTGGCGATCATGGGATCGTAATATACCGGAATCTCCATTCCTTGTTCAAAGCCATCGTCAACGCGTACCCCGTTTCCTTTTGGGGTATGGTAAGTTTGAAGTACACCTATATCTGGCAGGAAGTTATTTTCAGGATCTTCAGCATACACCCTTAGCTCCAGCGCATGGCCGTTTATTTTCAGATCATCTTGTGTATAAGCCAGTTTTTCTCCCATGGCAATCCTGATCTGTTCCTTGACCAGGTCCAGGCCGGTGATCATTTCCGTAACCGGATGCTCGACCTGTAAACGGGTATTCATTTCGAGAAAGAAAAAATCCAGATGCTCATCGAGGATAAATTCCACCGTACCTGCTCCTGTATAATTGACCGAACGGGCCACATCAACTGCGCACTTGCCCATCCTATGACGGATATCGTCTGTTAAGATACTGGAAGGGGCTTCTTCTATTATTTTCTGATGACGGCGTTGTACAGAACATTCACGCTCAAACAGGTGAACGATATTTCCATGGGTATCACCCAGGATCTGGATTTCGATATGGCGGGGCGAAGAAACATAACGTTCTATAAAAACAGATCCGTCACCAAATGCAGATGTAGCCTCACTTACTGCCAGCTGCATTTGTTGTTCAAAATCGGACACTTGCTCTACTACCCTCATGCCTTTGCCTCCACCTCCTGCGGCGGCTTTGATCAGAACAGGAAATCCGACTTCTACTGCCCTGTTTCTTGCTTCTCCAATATCAGTTATCGCCGTGTCCGTACCGGGGACCATCGGAATGTTATATTTTAAGGCCGCGGCCTTCGCTGAAAGTTTGTTCCCCATAACTTCCATAGCTTCAGGTGTTGGCCCGATCAGAATCAGTCCTGCTTCCCTGACCATTCTGGCAAAAGCTGCATTTTCCGATAAAAACCCGTAACCGGGATGGATTGCTGCTGCTCCTGTTGTTCTGCACGCTTCAATTATTTTTTCACCAAGCAGGTAAGATTGATTTGAGGCCGCGGGTCCGATACAAACGGCTTCATCAGCATACCTGACATGTAAAGCTGTTCTGTCTGCCTCAGAATATACAGCAACAGTTTTTATCCCCATTTCCCGGGCGGAGCGCATAATGCGTAATGCGATTTCGCCTCTGTTTGCTACAAGAATTTTCTTCATTTACCGGCTTTTTATTTATGGACTGACGGATGCAAATGTATTATGTTTTCAATTGCCATATCTATCATTTCCGAAGAAATATCCAAATGTGTGACCATTCTTATCGTTTTCGGGCCTGTAGTGTTGCAGGCTATCCCCTTTTCTGCCAGCTGACGGACAATGCTGCCGGCCTTAAATCCTTCTGCCACTTCAAAAAGTACGATATTGGTATCAACAGGCATTACTGAAAAAACATAACTCACTTTACCCAATGCGCCGGCCAGGGCCTGTGCATGGTGGTGGTCAGCAGACAGGCGATCGATATGATGGTCTAAGGTGTAAATTCCTGCTGCAGCTAAAAACCCTGCCTGACGCATACCACCACCGAAGGCCTTCCTGATCTTAACTGCCTTCGTTATGGTTTCTGCCGATCCAAGCAATACAGATCCGACAGGTGCACCAAGACCCTTCGACAGACAGACAGAGATGCCGTCAAAATATTTGCCGTAATCTCTTGCAGCATCTCCGGTCCTGATCAGGGCGTTAAAGATCCGCGCACCGTCCAGATGCAATTTAAGTCCTTTTATATTACACAGGGTATGGATCGGTTCGATCTGGGCAAGGCTGTAACAAGCGCCGCCGCCTTTGTTTACTGTATTCTCCAGAACCACCAGGCTGGAATTGGGGTAGTGAATGTTGGCCTCGTTGATCTCGGGTTCGATAAGTTCAGGCGTGAGTATTCCCCGTGAGCCATTCAGCAGACGCACGGACGCCATGGAATGGTAGGCAATGCCGCCGCCTTCGTAACGGTAGACATGTGCCGTCTGGTCGCAGATCACTTCATCCATGGGCTGGGTAAAACACTTTATGGCAATCTGGTTGCTCATCGTCCCCGAGGGGCAAAACAGACCTGCTTCCATATTGAACAATGCAGCCAGCTTATGCTCGAGCCTGTTTACCGTTTCATCTTCGCCAAACACATCGTCCCCCACTTTCGCACTCATCATTGCCTCCAGCATCCCTGCTGTTGGCTTGGTTACCGTATCACTTCTAAAGTCAATTTGTATGGCCATAATTTTATCTTTTTTTGACAAAGTAAGTTTACGAAAATGTACGTTAATTTCAATTATAGAGGGATTTAAGATTGGTATTTAAAATGTTGTCAGAAGGGAGATAATTTTAAAATTTGGATTTTAAAATACTAAGTGTATTTTAGGCTTAGTGTTTTTTTAACAATATGGTAACTTTAGAATTGCGAGCTAAACACAATTAAAGTCCATTTAAAGACAATAGAAGGCACAAAACTTAAACTGAAACCAAAAGATATAAATTAAATTTATGAAAAAAAAATCTACCAAAGTGTTAGGATTATTTACTTTTATCCCCAAAAATTCAAATTAAGATGATAGTTATTGCAGATGGTGGTTCAACCAAAACCAATTGGTGTTTAATTAATGAGGCAGGTAGAAAAATCCTTTTCAATACAGAGGGTTACAATCCGTATTTTTCAAGTACAGAATATATTGTTGAATCTTTAAGAAATTCTTTACCTGACCATTTAGAAGCGGACAAACTTACAGAAGTAAACTATTACGGAGCGGGGTGTTCTACAGATTCCAAAAGAAAGATCGTTGCTGATGCAATGAAGCAGATCTTTGTAAATGCAGAGATCAATATTGGCCATGACCTTTTGGCTTCGTGCAGGGCGCTTCTTGGAGATGAGGCTGGTTTTGCCGCTATTTTAGGGACCGGAACCAATTCTTGTCTCTATGATGGAAAAGACATCTCACTGAACATTGATTCTCTGGGTTATTTTCTGGGTGATGAGGGAAGCGGCTGCTTCATTGGCAAAAGAATTCTTTCAGATTATATGAAAGGTTATATGCCTAAAGGACTAAGAGAGAGTTTCTACGATAACTTCGCACTGACCAACGAAGATATTTTTGATAACATTTACAATAAACCGTTACCAAATCGCTTTTGTGCAAGCTTTAGTAAGTTTTTATATGACTTCAAAGACAATTATGAAGACTATACTTATGCCACAGTCGACTATGCGTTCACCGCATTCTTTGAAAACCTGGTGGTCCACTACCCTAACTATAAAGATTATACATTAAACTGCGTTGGCTCTGTTGGCTATAGCTTCAGAGACATCCTCAGTGTTGTTGCAGACCGTTACGAAATGGGAATCGGAAAGATCATCCGCTCACCTATAGACGATCTTGTTGACTACCACCTGAATGTAGCTGCCAAATAGTTTACATGATACCTAAAAAGCTGCTGATCATCAGATCAGCAGCTTTTTTATGCTGTTGAGCTTTATCAGAAAGAGATCTCTTTCCCAAAAAGTTTGGCGTATTTTCTCTTGTCAAATTTGTACAGCGTAGCTGCTCTGAAGGAAACACCCTGTTGTTTCTCGTCAAGATCTCTCAGGACACCAAAACTCAGCATTTTCTTTCTGAAGTTCCGCTTGTCGAGCTTTTTATTGAGGATAACTTCGTATACATTCTGCAGCTGGGTAAGTGTAAACTTCTCCGGCAAAAGTTCAAAAGCAATGGGCTGATGTTTGATCCTTCTTTTGATTTTCTCCAAACCCTTTTCAAAGATTTTCTGATGGTCAAATGCAAGTTTGGGAAGATCTTTTACATTTCGCCAGTAAGCCTGTTTAGCATAAGTACTTAGCGGTTTAACAGATTTCTCTCCGCCTAGTCTAAGTAATGCATAGTAAGCAATACTTACCACCCTGCCCTGGGGATGCCGGTTGACATCACCGAAAGTGTAATATTGCTCCATGTATATGTTTGTAAGGCCTGTAAGCTCATTCAATATCCTTGATGCGGATTGGTCTAAACTTTCATCTTCACCTACAATATTGCCGGGCAGTGCCCACCAATCTTTAAAGGGCTCTTCATTACGCTCTATTAAAAGAATTTTTAATTCTCCTTCATCGAATCCGAACACCACACAATCAATCGAGAAAGTGGAATCAAACTTTGGTAAAACTTCTTTCAAAACATTAAATTTTTAAATATTAAAGCAAATAAATATACTTGTTTCCTAATTACATAGGAAATTACAAAATAAATTACTTAGTGTAAAATTTACACGCTATATTCGTATAAATAAATCATGAAACCAAATATCAAAAATATTGCTGTATTAACCTCTGGAGGAGATGCCCCGGGAATGAACGCCTGCATAAGAGCAGTAGTAAGAACCGGGATATACAATGGTATAAATATGTTTGGAGTTTTGCAAGGATATCAGGGATTAATTAACAATAACATTATCCCTATGGATGCAAGATCCGTAAGTAACATAATCCATCAGGGAGGTACAATACTAAAAACAGCCCGCTGTTTAGAATTTAAAACTGAAGAAGGTCAGGATATCGCTTTTGAGAACTTAAAAGCAAGAGAGATAGACGGCCTTGTAGTCATAGGTGGTGACGGAACATTTACCGGAGCGCAGCGCTTTGCCAAAAAGCACGGCGTAAGGGTGATCGGTATACCCGGAACTATCGACAATGATCTTTACGGCTCAGATTTTACCCTGGGTTACGATACCGCGATCAACACGGTTATTGAAGCTATAGATAAAATCAGGGACACAGCTGACTCTCACGACAGGCTCTTCTTCATAGAGGTAATGGGCAGGGATTCAGGCTGTATTGCATTGAGAAGTGCTATTGCCAGCGGTGCTGAGGCTGTACTGCTGCCTGAAAAACAAACCAGTCTGGACGAACTGATCCTTACGCTCGAAGCGGGGGCTACTACCAAAAAATCTTCAAGTATCGTCATCGTTTCTGAAGGTCATAAAGCTGGTGGCGCTTATGATATTGCAAAAAAAGTTAAGGACCGTTTTGATCATTATGATACAAAAGTAACTATCTTAGGCCACCTTCAGCGCGGAGGCAGTCCAAGCAGCTTTGACAGGATTCTGGCCAGCAGACTTGGTTTTGCAGCGGTAAATGAATTGCTGAAGGGAAATACGATGGAAATGGTCGGTTTACGGGGAAATGACATCAGGACTACGAGTATAGAAGAGGCGCTGAACAAGCATAGCTTTAAACTGGAAAGCGATTTATTAGAAATGACTAAAGTTTTGTCCATATAAAATGATAGCGGTAGTATACAGCGGATCGAAGACAGCTTTCTGGAAAATAGCCAGGGATGGCAAGACCATTGCCGAATGCAGTATGCCCGGCATTAACCCCTGCTTTAATGACCAGAAGTCCATCCTTCAGTTCCTGAACAAAAAAGCTACCCTGATCAATCATGCGGAAAGCATTAAAAAGATCTATGTCTTTGCTGCGGGCGCATCTTCTGCCGAAAGAAGGAATGAACTGGCCGAAACTCTGGGTATATTCTTTAAATACAGCAAGATCTCTGTAAAAGATGACCTGTACGGCGCAGCCATATCCGCATGCTATAACAATACGGGTATTGTAGGGATTTTAGGAAGCGGCGCAAACTGTGCTTACTTTGATGGCAAGAGCGCTGAAAAGAACAATTTCGGACTGGGTTTTATACTTGGTGATGAAGGTTCGGCCAACTACCTGGGCAAAATTCTTTTGAAAAGTTTCATGCAGGCGAAGTTACCTGCGGATCTTCAGCAGAAATTCGAGACCAAGTATAACCTGGACAGGCCGCAGATATTGGAAAGGGTCTACAGAAAGCCTTTGGCCCAGCAATTTCTGAGTTCGTTTTTTGACTTTTTTTTAGAGAACCGTGACCATAAATTTATACTGGAACTGATTACCGTGGCGTTTGAAAGTTATTTCAAAACTTATATGCTGCCAACCGTAAAGCTGCATCCGGGAAAGGAGATCCATTTTGTAGGCATTGTGGCGGGAAACTTCCAGGACCAGCTGCGGGAAACAGCCAGAAGGCATGGTCTTGAAATTACATCAATTACTAAAGAACCGATTTATAATTTACTAAACTACTATTCGAATTAATACAAATTAAAATGAGCAAAATTGGAATAAACGGCTTTGGCCGTATCGGCAGACTGGTTTTTAGAGCTGCTTTAAAAAGAGGATTAGATGTTGTAGCAATCAATGATCTTGTAGAGCCGGATTATATGGCTTATATGTTAAGATATGACTCAACACATGGCAGATTTGATGGCACAATAGAGGTTGTTGGTGGAAACCTTGTAGTAAATGGCAAAACTATTCGTATCA
Source organism: Pedobacter sp. (assembly GCF_035317785.1). GTDB lineage: Bacteria > Bacteroidota > Bacteroidia > Sphingobacteriales > Sphingobacteriaceae > Pedobacter. The sequence continues at coordinate 14,228 of NZ_DATHGC010000234.1, forward strand.
CTGCAGAGAGAGATCCCGCAAACCTGAAATGGGATGAAGCCGGCGTAGAAACTGTAATTGAATCTACAGGTCTTTTCTTAACTCATGCAGACGGACAAAAACACATTACTGCAGGTGCAAAAAGGGTTGTATTCTCTGCTCCGGCAAAAGACGATACTCCTACTTATGTAATGGGTGTAAACCATCACAAACTGACTGCTGATCAAACGATCGTTTCAAATGCATCTTGTACCACAAACTGTTTAGCACCTATTGCTAAAGTATTGAACGATAACTTTGGTATCGTAGAAGGTTTAATGAGCACGATCCATGCGGTAACTGCAACACAAAAAACTGTTGATGGTCCTTCAGCTAAAGACTGGAGAGGTGGACGTGGTGGTTTCTCAAACATCATCCCTTCTTCAACCGGTGCTGCAAAAGCGGTAGGTTTGGTTCTTCCTGAACTGAAAGGAAAATTAACTGGCATGTCTTTCCGCGTTCCTGTAGCCGACGTTTCTGTAGTCGATCTTACTGTACGTTTGGAAAAACCTGCTACTTATGAAGACGTTAAAAAAGCCATGAAAGCTGCCTCTGAAGGCGAGTTGAAAGGCGTATTGGCATATACTGAAGATGAGGTTGTTTCATCTGACTTTATCGGCGACCCACACGCATCAATTTTTGATGCAAAAGCTGGTATTTCATTGAATGACAACTTTGTTAAAGTGGTTTCCTGGTATGACAACGAATGGGGCTATTCTAATGCATTAGCTAAATTCGTAGAGTACTACGGAACGTTAAAGTAAAACCCGTTCATACAGGTTTATATTTGGTTAGAAAAGGGATGACGTGGATGCGTTCATCCCTTTCTTTATTGCAGTTTGCAGAGCTTCTCCGGCCACCCTGCGGAATCAGATCTTGGTGAAAAAATTCAAGAATTCCTGTTTTTTTGTACGGCTCAGGTTAATAGATGCATTATTGGTCATGATCACTTCTCCCCCCTCACCCCGGATGTAATGTTTGATAAATTCCAGGTTGATGATGAAAGATTTATGTGCCCTGAAAAAAGAATGTTCATTCAGCGCCTCTTCAAAAGAACACAATGTTTTACTGACGAGATGGACCTGGCCATCGTTCATCACGATATTGGTATAACAACTGGTCGCTTCCAGGTATAATATGTCCTTGATCTTAACAAAGTGGAGGCCCTTACTGCTGGAAAGTGCAAGTGTATCCATAATTCCCGACTGCGTAAACTGCTTGGCCATCTGGAACTGTTTTTTTGAAGCAATGGTCTCCTTACGGTTAAACCTGTCAATTGCCTCCCTTAACTCTTCCCTGTCAATTGGCTTCAGAAGATAATCCAGCGCGTTCAGTCTCAATGCCGCTATGGCATACTGGTCATAGGCTGTAGTAAAGATCGTCTGGAAATTAAATTCATCAAACTGGCTGAGCACATCAAACCCGCTTAATACAGGCATTTCAATATCCATGAAGACGATATCCGGCTGATTGTCTTCGATGATCCGTTTGGCGTCGGTGCTTTTCTGGCATGTTGCAACCACTTCAACCATTTCACAATACTGGCCGATCAAGTGCTGAAGTGTTATGATACCGTGTTTTTCATCATCAATAATGACTGCTTTGATTAGACTCATAGGGAGTGAATTTAGATGTATAAGTATGTTATCAAATCAGCTAAATTTAATTTAATATTCCTTAAAATATCAAAATTATTTAGTGAATGGTGAGTTTGAGCCATTGAATGGTAAATGCTGATCTTTAATTCTTTAGGTCCAGGTTTAAATAAATATGGACAGCTGTCCCGGCAGGCTCGTGATGCCTGTCATACAAATCTTCAATAGCAATGCTGCTTTCACTGCTCAGGAGCCTCAGCCGGCTCGAGGTAATGTCCACTCCGTAAGACTTGTGTTTAAACTGACTGACCATAAACAGGGCAGCAGCTTTTCTGCCTATCCCGTTATCTTTAATGATGATATGAAGCATATTTTCATCTTCGAGGGAAATGAGAATTTCCAGCAGCCCTTTCCCTTCTTTATTTCTGAGTCCATGCCAGATGGCATTCTCCGCAAATGGCTGTAAGATCAGCGGGGGGACTTTCAATGTTTCCTGCGAAACATTTTTGCTCACTTTAATGTGATAGTCAAAAGTATGTTCCAGTCGTGTGGCTTCCAGGCTTAAATAGAGTTTTAGCGTCTGCAGTTCTTTATAAAGCGGAATGCTGGTGTGTTTGGAATTGTCCAGAATATCCCGCATGAGTCTGGAAAAAGTGGTCAGGTATTCACTTGCCTCGTCGGTTTTATGTTCTATAATGAAACTGTTTATAGAGTTGAGCGTATTGAACATAAAATGCGGGTTCATTTGTGAGCGCAGTGCCTGCATCTCCGCTTCTTTTAGCTTCCTTTTATATTGCTCTTCCACCTTATGCTGATGAAGCAAATAGCGGTATACATAAATGATCACCAATACAATGGCAACAAAAATCAGGAGCGTGAACCATTGTGTTTTATAAAAGGGAGCTGGCAGATAAAGGGATATTTGTAAGTCTTTGGTCTGCCAGTTTTCCAGGTTATCCCCCGCCTCGATCCTGATGTTATAATTTCCTGGCGCCAGATGCCTTAGCGACAGCTCAGGTTTATTTCCCAGATAATTCCATTCTTTCTCTTCCGAAAATCTGTACCTGTAAATGATCTTTCGTTTGTCTATATAAGTTAATGAAGAAAACAACAGTTCCAGTTCCGTTTCGCCTTCCCTGAGCCGGATGTCAGTGTTGTTGGTATTGATGACTTTCCCATTGATCTTTAAGGCACACAGCTCCAGTTTGTTTACCAGTTGCGATCTGACGATCATGTTGACATCTACAATTGACAGTCCGTTTTCAAATCCAAGGGCAAGATTTCCATTGTTCAGCTTTCTAAATCCATGGATCAGATCATCGGCCGGCAATCCATCGATCTGCGAAATCCTGATCACTTTATCGGTATTGTTATTGTAAATATGCAATCCCTCTTCTGTTGCAAACCAGATTTTCCCGTTTTTATCTTCCGCTATCCCCTCTACTCTGTCATTAGCTACTTCATATTTTTTTGTATTCAGCTGCTTTTTAATCACTCCATCCGGGTTTAGCAGATTCCAGCCTCCATAGGCAGAGATCAAAATGTCACCATCACTTGTTTTGGTGATCCGGTTATAATAATCACCTACAAATAAGGACTGGTCTGCGTTTGCCTTTAGTTTGCTTATTTCTTTAAAGTAACTTTTTGAACGGTCATAGATCGCAATTCCAAAACTTTTTGGGGTCCATCCGGCGAGCCATATTTTTCCGTCATCATTGCAAAAAATATCATTCCAGACATTGTCCTCCCAAAACGCTTTGTTATTGATGGCCATTTCAGATTTTGGCTTTAAACCAGGCCATGAATACACCTTTGCAGCCCGTCCGGACGGCAATACCCAGAGGTTACTATCCAGATCAACGATGCATTTTTTAATGGCCACGTTGTCAGCATCCGCAGGCAGTTCAAGCTTTTTGATTCTATTCCCATTTAATATATAAACACCCCGGTTTGTTGAAATCAATATCTCATTAGCTAACGGATACAGGCTTTCTGTTTTCACCAGCTTATCTGCGATCGCCAGCTTTTGCCAGCCCGCAGCTTTATTGTAGATCCAGATCAGGTTATTATTGGTAATGCAATAGGTATTCCCGTTTGAAAGCTCCACAATATCTGTGATCATGTTTCCGGGCTTTCTGTCCTGGGCGGGAAGCATTAAATTGCGTACAGATGAATAAGGATAAAATAATTTGATCAGCCCTTTATTGGTGGCTATCCAGGTGATGTTTGTCTGGTGATTGACGATCACTTTATTGATAGACTGATCTTTTGTCTGGTAAAAAAGTGTCGTACGCTGATCTGCGTCATTCCTCAGGTAGATGTTTTCACTGGAATACAATAAAAGGCCGGACTGACCAGCCAAATTTATTTTTTCAAAACCCATGACCATTTCATTGCCAGGCAGGGAAGGCAAGGCCTCCAGCTTCGAATTGGAGATATTGTATTTCAAAATGCCCCCCTGCTTTGTTCCGAGCAATACCTGGTCTTTATTGAGCAAGGCAACGGCTGAAAAATTATGCTCCAGTCCGGCATCCGGCTGTTTAATGATCCTGTTGGTTTGCTCGGACCATATAAATATGCCTTTTTGGCTAAAGATCAGAACCTTCCCTTTTTCAGGTTCCATAAAAGTAGTAAAGCGACCGCCGCCATCTGTGTTTTTATCAATTAAAAAAGTCTTGTTTCTGCCTCCCTTAGTTGTAAAATACTTCACATTATTCATGTCGCTGCACCATATGCGGCCGCCTGAATCGACAAAGATGTCGTCAAAATGATCGTTATTAGGATCTGCATCATGATACTTATTGGCAGCAATAATTTTGGGGACACTATAAAAATTCCTGAGCATACACAGGCCATTGTAAACATCATGATAATAAATGGCATCGTCTTTAACGGCCAGACTGCTGATGTTGGCAGAAGCATCAGTATGATCCAAAAAACGGTAGCCATCATACAGAGATAAGCCACGTCTGGTAGCCAGGATCAGGCATCCTCTGTCATTAAGCGACAACTCCTTTACAAAATCTGATGGCAGGCCTTCGCTGAATCTGATGATTTCATCCTTTAGCTGAGCATTTGTCTCTATAGCAAGCAAATGAAGACAGACAACCAGGCTCAGGAAATGTTTAATCATGATCTGTTTATTTTGAAACCGGAGGCTTCACCTCGGTGGTATCTTTAGCTAATGTAGGCACAATATAACCACCAAATTCCAGATTCACTTTATGGAACAGCTTTTTTAATCGTTCTGTATCTTTTTTATTTACAGCAGTTTGGTACAGATAAATGCTGTTCAATTCCTTAAGTTCCTTAAGCTGCTCAACACCGTCAGCAGTTACTTTTGTCGCCACAAGATTAATATATTGCAGATGTTTCAGCCCTTTCAGGGATGCCATTCCCTGATCTGTCACGGAGGTATTGCTCAGGTTGACACGGACCAACGCAGCTAAGCCTGACAGCATTTTTAGTCCATTGTCATCAAGTCCGGTACCAGCCATATTCAGCCAGACCAATTGTTTTTTTAATCCAGACAGCAGCTTCAAAACTTCGGGTGTTGCTTTTGCAGTGACAAAACTGGCAGACAGGTAATTGCTATTGCCCTTTACAGGAATCACCACCACGCCGGCCTGTTTCAATTGTGCGATCAGGGCTGCATCGGCTTTTGTGACCTCTTCAGCAGGGACATCGCTCAGGGCTTCGGCGGCTTTGGCCGCTCCTGTCTGAAAGCTCAGCAATACTGGCTTTATCTTTTCTGATTGCTTCAGTTCGGTTACTTTTTTATTAAAATCAGCTCCTTCCATTACCCACCAGGTGAGCAGCTGTATTTCCTCCTGTGTAAGCTGCGGTTTTTCTTTAGGCGGCATGTGGTCCTCGTTGGACGAAGGCAGCAGCAATCTTTTGATCAGCTCGCTTTCTTCAGCACTGCCCGGTATTATCGCTTTGCCATCCTCGCCTCCTTTTAACATAAACTCCCTGGTGTCAAGGCGGAGTTTTCCTTTCTGTTTATCAGCTCCGTGGCAGCTGTAGCAGCGATTTTTGAGCAATGGCTGGATCATGTGCGTGTAAGCAAGGGCCTGCTGTACATTCGGTACAGGCGGAACAGCGGCTTTCCCCTTCCCGTCATCATTTAATGCTGATGTGAGGTAGTCTGAGCCATGTGTCAGGGAGCCGCCGTAATGGCCCGTCAGCGTAATCAGAACAATTAAAACCACAGCGGTCAAATTGAGTAAAGCTTCTCTTACCCCTTTCCGGTATAGGATATAGACCACCAGTGAAATAACGGACACACTAATGCCCAGCCACTGATGTATTCCAACCATGTTTCCATCATAATCTCCGCTTTGGGAAAGCAGGTAACCGCTTACTGAAGAAACAACAGCTCCAAGTCCGCCCAGCAGGTAAATAAAAGGTACAGCAGCACGCAGTGCCGAAAACCTGCTTTTAATGGTCATCAGCTGAAAAAGACAGCCCAGCAACAAAATGCCAATCGGCAAATGCACCAAAACGGGGTGGAACCGGCCAATAAAATCTGGTATTGATAACAACGTCATTCCTTACAATTGATAACGCTTGCGCAGCAGGTTCATCATATAAACATTTATGGCCCATTGGTCTGCTACCGGCTGACGTGTATAAGGCAGGGTTTGCAGGTAGTCCGGCGGACCAAATTCTGTCAAAATGGTCATCCGCTCTCCTTTCAATTTTTTCCGTTCAATTACTTTATCCCACCAGGCAAGGTGTGCTTTAACTGCAGGTTCCCATTCGGGGGCCCGGGGGTCATTGACCTGGGCGCCTTGCTGGTGGCCTATTCTGGAGTGGATATGACCAACCCTTTCCAGCGCAAGATCAACTGTTTCTTTTTGGTCAGCCAGCAGGCTTTCATGGACTACACACCAGTGAGAGATATCCAAAGTCAGCCGCAAAGCCGGGTTTTTCTCTATGAATTGCCTCGACACAGCCGCTGAATAAAGCATCCTTCCGCGATGGGTCTCATGATAAATTGGAATACCTGTTTCCTGGTTTTTCCTGGTCGTATAATCTATAAAAAGCTTGTTCTCCTCGTAGGTAAAGTAATCCTTACCAGAATGGCAGTTGATGTAAAGCGGCTTTTGAATAGCATTTCCGGTCGCAGCATCCAGGTTTTTCTTAAAGGTGTCCAGGTGTGCTGCTGCCTCAGTCTGGCTGCCCGCGCAAAGAAAACCCACCTGCAGCCCATGTTTCTTTAAAGCGGCAAACAGACTCTCCTGTGCTTTAGGGTTTCCGGCCGGCCACCAGGCCTCGATACCCTCATACCCCTCCTTTTTTGCGGCAGCACAGAAATCATCCGGCGTACCCTTAAAACCCCAGTCGGTA
>NZ_DATHGC010000235.1:0-20319 GCF_035317785.1 Pedobacter sp.
ACTTAAGAAAAGATGGAAACCCAAAAAGTATAAAATAAAAGAAATACAACTTGTATAACTCCGACAGGAATAACAAATTTGCGTGTATAGTCAATTCAAAATTAAATCAGTAACCTGTATAGCTATAATAGGGTAAGACAAGGGTAAGACAGCGAGCGCCTTTCTGCGCTATTCCTGCGCTTATCCTCCATACCTTCTGCGGTTAAAAGGTACTTTAACCGCAGCACTACCGCAGCAGGTATGCAGAAATTATGCAGTAGCCCACAGCAATTAGCGGCCCTTCTCTTCCGGGATCCTGAGATAACGGCTTTAGCCCTCTTGAAGACAACTAAAACGATAGACACTACTGAAAAAACTCAGGATGACGTGGGGGGCTACAGGAATTCGGAATGACAAGGACTTATACTATGGATGAGCGAGTTTATGCTGCAGCGACATATTTAAAGAATTGATTGTGCGGTGAAAAGGTTATGCGTCCAGGCAAAATCATTGTCCTGTTGAGGACATAGGAACTTTTGGCCTCCTTCAGGTCAAAAGATTCCAGTCCGAACACAGGATAATGATTTTGCCCACTAAAAACCTCGAACCTAACAATTGAATTTTTAAACGAAGCAAAGCATATTAGGAGCGGATTGCTTCGACAGGATCCAGCCTCGACGCCGAATAAGCCGGCCAAAAACCCGAAATCACTCCTATCAACACAGAAACCCCAATACCGAGTGCAATGTTCTCAAAATAAAGGATCATATCAAAACCTGCCGCGGCTGAGCCCAGCGTAGCCAGGTAAACAAGCAACAACCCAAGCAATCCGCCAAGCAAACAAAGCGCAACGGCCTCAAAAAGAAACTGCAGCATAATAAAATAATTCTTGGCACCCAATGACTTCTGGATCCCGATGATATTCGTCCGTTCCTTTACCGACACAAACATGATATTGGCAATACCAAAACCTCCGACCAGAATAGAAAAGCCCCCTATAATCCAGCCCGCAAGATTTACTACACTAAACATCTTGTCCAGATCATCAGAAGCAATGGTACTTTTATTTAAGGCAAAGTCATCTTCCGCACCCGGACGAATCTTCCTGATTGCCCTCATGACCCCTTTTACTTCACTCTCTACTTCTTCCAGTGAAACATTCTCGTAACCCCTCACGGTGATCTGCGGGTCGTATCTGCCGCTTTCTACATCAATGATGTTCCTGGCAAAATTAATCGGCATCACTATATTTTTGTCCTGAGACATTCCCAGCATGTCCTCCCCCTCTTTTTTAAATACACCCACAACATCCAGCTTCCTTCCCATTACCATAATAGTTTTACCGATGGCAGACTCGCCATTGAACAAGCCTTCCGCTACCGAAGCTCCGATCAGTACCACAGGCGCACCTGTACGGCCTTCATTATCAGTGAAATATCTTCCATCCTGAAAATCAAGCGTCCAGGTCTTGTTGAAATCCTGCGATGCCGCCCTGATGCCGACGCCCTCTACAGAGTTTACCCTATATTTAACCGTACGCTCATTGGCATAAATTTCATAGGCGACACCCTCGGCGTATTCAAGACGTTCCTTTAATAATTCATATTCTCTCAGGGATGTTTCGGGCCTGTTCACGTATTTCCACCAGGGATAATCACCAAAACCGCCCCATGGCCATTTTTGAACAAATATGGTTTTAGAACCCAGTTTATCAATGCTGGCCTGAAGCTTGGCCCTGAAAGTATCAGCAGCGGAAAACACAAATATGATGGCAAAGATCCCTATGGTAATGCCCAATAGGGAAAGCATAGTACGAAGCTTATTTTGGCGCAGTGCATCAGATGCAAACCGAAAACTTTCGCCTATTAGTTTGAGAATAATCATAATTAAGGTTTAGACCAAAAGTAGCCAAAAAGGTTACAGTCAGGGTTTATATATTATAAAAAATACACAAACCCCTGCCTGTAAATCTACAATACCTCCCCGGCTTCAATAACAATTTAAAAGAAAATATAATCTAGTAAAAATTAAAGATTATATTCGTAAATTTGCGCCCTTAAATATTACATCGAACAATATGAAGTTATCTCAGTTTAAGTTTAATTTACCCGATTCATTAATTGCCAATAATCCTTCAGAACAAAGGGATGAAGCTCGTTTAATGGTTTTACATAAAGATACGGGTAAGATTGAACACAAAATATTCAAAGATATTTTAGGGTATTTTGACGACAAGGATGTAATGATCTTGAACAATACCAAAGTTTTTCCTGCCCGTTTATACGGAAACAAGGAAAAAACAGGCGCCACAATTGAAGTGTTTTTATTGCGCGAGCTGAACAAGGAATTGCGTTTGTGGGATGTACTGGTAGATCCTGCCCGTAAGATCCGTGTTGGAAACAAACTGTATTTTGGCGATGACGACCTGTTGGTAGCAGAAGTTGTAGACAATACTACCTCACGCGGAAGGACCATCCGTTTCCTTTTTGACGGTACAGATGAAGAGTTTAGAAAGAATATCGAGATCCTTGGTGAAACACCACTGCCTAAATACATCAAACGTAAAGCTACTGCACAGGATAAAGAGCGTTATCAAACGATTTTTGCTAAGCATGAAGGTGCTGTGGCTGCTCCTACCGCAGGTTTACACTTTAGCAGGGAACTGATGAAGCGTCTTGAACTTAAGGGAGTGGATTTTGCGGAAGTAACCCTTCACGTTGGCCTGGGCACATTCAGGTCTGTTGAGGTTGAAGACCTGACCAAGCATAAAATGGATTCTGAGCAGTTCATCATTGAGCAAAAAGCAGCAGACATTGTAAACAATGCGATCGAAAAAAAGCACAGGATCTGTGCTGTCGGTACTACATCTATGCGTGCAATTGAATCTGCAGTGTCTTCAAACAGGACACTTAAAGCCGCCAATGACTGGACAAGTAAGTTCATCTTCCCGCCTTACGATTTCAGCATAGCCAATTCCATGATCACCAATTTCCATACACCTGAATCCACTTTACTGATGATGGTAAGTGCTTTTGGAGGTTATGATTATGTAATGAATGCATATGAGGTGGCTGTAAAAGAGAAATACCGTTTCTACAGCTATGGCGATGCCATGCTGATTATATGACGAACTATTACGCGATTTTGGTAGCAGGAGGTTCTGGCAGCAGGATGCAGAGCATGGTAGCCAAGCAATTTCTATTGTTAAATGGCAAACCTGTAATCATGCATACTATCGAAGCTTTCCACCGTTGTGGATTGAACCCGAAAATACTGGTGGTTTTAAACAAACACCAGCATTTCTACTGGGCTGAGTTATGCAACATCCACCATTTTAAAGTAAAACACACAGTTATTGAGGGCGGGGCACAGCGGTTTCACTCTGTGAAAAATGGGTTGGATGCCATTACCGAAGCCGGGATTGTGGCCATACATGATGCGGTCAGGCCATTGGTTTCACCCGAACTCATTAGCAGTTCTTATCATGAGGCGGAAAGAAAGGGGAACTGTGTGGCGGCGATAAAACCGACAGACTCGATCAGAAAATTAACAGCTGACCAGGGAAGTATCGCATTAAACCGAAATGACTTTGCCTTAGTGCAAACACCGCAAACCTTTGATGTGGAGACACTCAAAAAATGTTATGAAGTGCCCTATTCCATTGAATTCACTGATGATGCGACCGTAGCAGAACACTGCGGTATCAAAATAAGTCTGATAGAGGGACAAAGGGAGAACTTCAAGATTACTTACCCTGAAGACCTGGAATTAGCGTCAATCCTGTTAAAGAAAAGGGGGTTCTGATATCAGAACCCCTCAATAACATACTATTTTTAAAATATCAGGCCGCACTCCGTATTACCCTTAAGATAATGGCGATTACTGCGATAACCAGTAATATGTGAATAATACCGCCGGTATAGTAGTTTCCGAAGAAACTGACCGCCCAGATGATGACCAAAATTACTGCGATCAAATAAAGTAGATTTCCCATAACGTTTAATTTTTTTTAAAGGTTTTAGATAGATGAGGGCAATGTAACATACATTGCCATGACATTACATAATCAATCATCGTTCCAAAATAAAAAAGCCTCCCGGTAACCGGGAGGCTTCTATGCTGTTATGGGCAAATTTTAATATTCGTCTTCGTTAAAGAAAAAGTCATCTTTCGTAGGATAATCAGGCCAGATCTCTTCGATGGTCTCATAAGGTTCACCGTCGTCTTCAAGTGCCTGTAAATTCTCAATCACCTCTACCGGGGCCCCTGATCTTATCCCATAATCAATTAATTCATCTTTTGTTGCAGGCCATGGAGCGTCTTCCAAATGCGATGCGAGTTCTAATGTCCAATACATATTTCTTATACTATTAAGTTATTCAAAAATTGATTCGCAAAAGTATATTAAAAAACCTGAGCAAAACAAACTTTTTTTCCACTATTTTCCGTTCTCAACAATTACAAATTTACAGGCGTGGAATCCATATATTTTCTGCTGTTCCGGCATCTGAATTAAGTTTTCGTGCCAAAACAAATAAATAATCACTTAATCTGTTCAAATAAATGGTCATTTTTTCGTCAACAAAACTCTCTGCGGCCAGGTGAACTGCCAGGCGTTCGGCACGGCGGCAAACACACCGTGCCACATGGCAATAAGAAACTACAGTATTTCCACCGGGAAGTACAAAATGCTTCAGTTCAGGCAATATTGCGTTCATGTTGTCCATTTCAGTCTCCAGCAGCAAAATGTCGCTTTCATGGAGATCAGGGATCTTCATTTTAGATTTCTCCGGATCTGCGGCGAGTGAGGCACCGACTGTAAATAGCCTGTCCTGAATTTCCTTTAAGATTTTTTGATGGTGGGGATCAATGTCCTGGCACATGATCAGGCCGATATAGGAATTGAGCTCATCTACGGTTCCGTAGCATTCTATGCGTAAGTGATATTTCGCCACACGGGTCCCTCCGATCAATGAGGTAAGTCCCTTATCTCCGGTCTTGGTGTATATCTTCATGCAGAAATTTATACAATTTTCTCGAAATCGCTTCCTTTTTTCTCCAGATTGCTTAAGCGCGGAGATACGGTTTTAATATCTTCATTCGGGTAATCCTTTTCTATCAGGCCATCCCGCATACGTACGATGCGATGGGCATGCTGCGCAATGTCTTCCTCATGTGTAACCAGGATAATGGTATTGCCTTTGCTGTGGATCTCTTCCAGCAGCCCCATGATCTCAATTGAGGTCTTGGTATCGAGATTACCTGTTGGTTCATCGGCCAGTATAATAGATGGGTTGTTGATCAGTGCCCTGGCTACCGCTACGCGCTGGCGCTGTCCTCCTGAAAGTTCATTGGGTTTGTGTGTTACCCTGTTGCCCAGCCCGACATTCTCCAGGGCCTTATGGGCTCTGGCATCACGTTCTTTTTTATTCGCCCCCGCATAGATCAGCGGCAGGGCAACGTTGTCCAGAGAAGTAGAGCGCGGCAATAAATTGAAGGTCTGGAACACAAATCCGATCTCCTTATTGCGAACTTCAGCAAGTTCATTGTCTGACATCTGGCTTACATTGATGCCGTTCAGCACGTAATCGCCTTTACTGGGTGTGTCCAGACAGCCAAGTATATTCATCAGTGTAGATTTCCCCGACCCGGAAGGACCCATCAAAGCAACAAATTCGCCTTTATGAATATCCAGGGTTACTGATTTTAAAGCATGGATCACTTCTGAACCAATCACATATTTACGGCCGATATCTTTGATGTTGATTAACGCTTTCTCCATTGCTTTTTCTTTTTAGACAGTCACGGGCATCCCGATGTTACATCTGGTTATTTATTTTTCTATGATCTTTGGCACAAAAAAGAAGCTTTCATTGTGCTTTGCCGCATTTTTCAAGCCGTCTTCTACCATAATCTCATGCTTCACTTTGTCTTCCCGCCAAACATTTTCCTCGTGGTTCATGTACACCAATGGCTCTACGCCGGTCGTATCCAGCTCGTTCAGCTTCTCCATAAATGTAAGTATCTTATTCATGTCGGCGATCAATGTATCAACTTCTTTATCTTCTATCGCTATTCTTGCCAGATCAGCCACTTTATTAATGGTTTGCTTATCTATTATCATTTCTGAACCAGTTTACTGTTTATCAGGCCAAAAATACGGTCTTTTAACAAATCTGCATCATCTATGTTCAAATCTCTTGTAGAAATGGGTTTGTGCACGTAAATATTACAGAATCCCGGACTGGTGCCCTTCTTACTGCCATCGTCCCACATCTTTTTCCAGACATCGGTCAGACTGACCGGAATAATGGGTATGTTCTTCTCGATCGCCAGTCTGAAGGGACCGTTTTTAAAAGGCAGCAATTGCGGCGGATATTGATGCCCGTCTATCCTTCCCTCCGGAAAAATGATCAGGCTCATGCCGTCTTCAAGGTTGTCACCTACCTTTTCAAAGGCCCTGAAAGCTGAGATCTTACTGTCACGGTTTACCGGAACATCTATAGTTTTGAAAAACAACTTTAGTACGGGGTTATCCAGGAGTTCTTTTTTGCCCATAAAGTGAAACCGGCCTTTGGCCAGAATACACATGATCATGATGTCAAAATTGGAGAAATGATTGGAACAATAAATATAGGTCTGTCCTTTTACCAGAGGCTCTTCATACTCAAACAGATAGAAAATACCTGTAAATGTACTGACCAAAAAACTATTTAGTTTTCGCATCAGATTGAGCAATCCGTATCCTGCGGGTTTTCGTGACGCGAGGTAATAGAATGGGTAAAACAGCACCGAAAAGGCAAGAATAACAACCATAGAATAAGCGCGGTGAATGTGCCTTAAGAGTGTAATCATTGAATCAAACTTAGATAAAATTTTCTTATTTTCGGCCCATGAAAGAAACGGTAGTTAGCGGTATTCGTCCTACAGGACAATTACACCTGGGAAATTATTTTGGTGCAGTGACCAATTTCGTAAAGATGCAGTACGATTACAGCTGCTTTTTCTTTATTGCAGACCTTCACTCACTGACCACTCACCCTACTCCGCAAGATCTGCATGGCTATGTAAGGCATGTACTGGTCGAATACCTTGCCTGTGGCATCGACCCGGATGAGTCAACGATCTATATTCAATCTGACGTACCTGAAGTAGCTGAGCTTTACCTTTACCTGAATATGAATGCCTATATGGGCGAGCTGGAGCGCAGCACTTCGTTTAAAGACAAAGTCCGCTCGCAGCCGGACAACATCAACGCGGGATTGTTAACCTACCCTACATTGATGGCAGCCGACATCTTGATCCATAAAGCCGTTAAGGTACCTGTAGGAAAAGACCAGGAGCAGCACCTTGAGTTTACACGGACATTCGGAAACCGCTTCAACAGGCTTTACAATTCGGACTATTTCCCTGAAGCATTTGCTTTTAACTACGCAGATAACCTGGTGAAAGTTCCCGGACTGGACGGAAAAGGGAAAATGAGCAAATCAAACGGCGAGGGCAGCTGCATATACCTGGCGGACAGTCCGGAGATCATTCGTAAAAAACTGTCGCGTGCAGTGACCGATGGCGGACCTGTAGCAGAAAACCAGGCCAAGCCTGAAGCGATCCAGAACCTGTTTGACCTGATGAAGATCGTATCAACGGCTGATACTCTGGCCCATTTTGAGGAGCTTTACAATAAAATGGCGATCCGCTATGGCGATTTCAAAAAACAGCTGGCTGAGGATATGATCGTGTTCAACACACCTATCCGTGAGCGCATTGAGGAATTGTCCAGAGATAGTGATTACCTGCGTAAAGTTGCCGGACAGGGTGCCGAAAAAGCAAGGGAAAGTGCCCGGAAAACCATCTCTGAAGTAAGATCTTTGATTGGCTTTAAATCATTTTAAATTAAATCGCAAAAATAACTACCTTAAGATCTTCAAATACACGATATGCACATAGCGATAGTTGGCAATATAGGAGCCGGAAAAACTACATTGACGGGCCTACTGGCAAAACATTATGGTTGGGAAGCTTTGTATGAGGCCGTAGACAACAATCCGTACCTGGAAGATTTCTACAGCGACATGAAAAGATGGAGTTTTAATCTTCAGATCTATTTCTTAAACAGCCGCTTTCAGCAAATCGTAGACATAGAAAACTTCAACAGAAATGTGATCCAGGACAGGACCATTTACGAGGATGCGCATATATTTGCAGACAATCTTCATGAAATGGGCCTGATGACTACCAGGGACCATCAGAACTATAAAGCCATATTTGCCAACATTACTTCCTTTATAAAACCACCTGATCTTCTTGTCTACCTCCGTGCTTCTGTACCTACTCTGGTAAATAATATACAGCGTCGCGGACGAGAATATGAAGCCAGTATCCGGATCGATTACCTCTCCAAGCTAAATGAGAAGTATGAAGCCTGGATCAAAGATTATAGCCTGGGCAAACTATTGATCCTGGACAAGGATAAGCTTGACTTCAGCAACAATCCGGAAGACCTGGGTTCCATCATTCAATCCATAGACGCAGAAATAAACGGACTTTTTTAAGATGAAAACACTTGGGATCATACCTGCCAGATATGCTTCAACACGGTTTCCCGGCAAACCGCTGGTGCAGATCAAAGGAAAAAGTATGATCCAGAGGGTATATGAGCAGGCCGGTAAAGCCGCTGCGCTTTCCCAGGTTGTCGTGGCCACGGATGATGAGCGCATCGCCGAAGAAGTCAGAGGTTTTGGCGGCCAGTATGTGATCACTTCTGCTGAGCACCTGAGCGGTACCGACCGCTGCGCAGAGGTAGCAGGTATATTGCCGGAATTTGATGTGATCATCAATATCCAGGGTGATGAGCCTTATATCGACCCGGGGCAGATCAACTTGCTGGCATCCTGTTTTGACGACAAAACTGTACAGCTGGCTACTTTAATCAAGGAAATACACCAGGATAGTGAACTGTTCAACCACAATATCCCGAAAGTACTCCTCAATACCGCAGGTGAAGCCATTTATTTTAGCAGGCAGACCATTCCTTATCTTCGCAATTCGGAAACTGAGAACTGGCTCAATACCCACCAATTCTACAAACACATAGGGATATACGGGTATACACGAAAAACATTGCTGGAAATCACCCGTCTTCCTCCTTCTTCACTTGAACTGGCTGAAAGCCTGGAACAGCTGCGCTGGATTGAGAACAACTATAAGATCCAGACCAGGATCACTTCCATTGAAACCATAGCAATAGACACCCCTGACGACCTGGAGAAAATAAACAACCTGATATGAATCGTCTGACAGCCTGTATTTTAATTGGTGCTTCTGTCCTGGCAGCCTGCAGCAGTCCGGGCGCAGGGGAAACCATTCCCGCTGATGAACAGCAAAAAATCATCGTCAGACCCTTTAGCGACTCTTTACAGGCAGACACCTTCAAAGTAAAAATAGAAGGCAGTAAACCAAAAGATATGCAACTGGCATTTACCATCCGTTCTTTTGAGGGCAGGCAGATCTACAGCATCAGCATTAAAGCGGCTGATCTCTTCAAGAATTATGATGCCACGATTAACCTCAATAAAAAGGACAACCAGATCAAATTTCTGAAAGAGGAAATCAGCAGGTTCTTTGATGAGGAGAGTTTTATGGAACCGGCGGTAACTGAACAGGAAAACCCGGATCAATATGTCCCGGACAGGGTTTTTTTTGAAGAACTAAAAAAAAATCAGCTCAGCGGATTCATTTATCGCCTGGGTAAAGAACACAAAGTTTACATCGCCTGGTCAGTAACAGAAAAAAAAGTAAAGCCCTACTATATTTGCTGTAAATAGCAAAATTTTGCATGGCAGCACAAATTTTAATTCATTTCAATAATTAACATTTTTATAGCGCTAAAACGTATTATGCGATTTTTTTTGAGAAATGTTAATAATAATATTATGATTTTAACAAACTTTATACTATGTTTATATACTGAAACAAAATGAAAGACATCATTTTTGCTTCTAAATCAACCTTTAATATTCTAACCAAATATACTTTCGAACAAAGCGCCCGGAGATTCCGGGCCTTTTTTTTTGCACGTCAATTTCAGGACATACTTTAATCCCGATTGCCACGTTGTTATTCGATCCGGATATTTATCTATCTGGACCAAACATTTGGATCAAACATTAATCAAACCAGTTCTCAATTAAATTATAAACGCTCAAACACCCGCTACTTTCTTTAATGGATGCTCAAAAAAACTTATTTTAGCTATTTACAGTTTGTCCTGCGGTATATGCTAATGAGATCTTTTATATTTATTCTGCTTGCTTTGTCTTCCTTTACCGCATCGGCACAAAAAGCAGGGATCAGGGGTAT
Source organism: Pedobacter sp. (assembly GCF_035317785.1). Classification (GTDB taxonomy): domain Bacteria; phylum Bacteroidota; class Bacteroidia; order Sphingobacteriales; family Sphingobacteriaceae; genus Pedobacter. The sequence goes on from NZ_DATHGC010000235.1 coordinate 10,339, forward strand.
TGTCACAGATTCACTGGAAAAAAGACCACTGCAGTACAGTACAGTATTGCTGATCGGTTCTGCTGATTCTATTCTCATCAGGAGTGCAAGGACCAATGCACAAGGTCAGTTCAACCTGAACAACTTAATGAAGGGTGATTATAAAATGATCATCACCTATCCTAAAATGGCCGATTATTTTACCAATTTAAGATTGTCTGATACCACGCAGGTCAGCCTGGGCAATATCCGTATGGAGCTAAAATCAAAACTGCTGAAAGAAGTGCTGATAAGGGCTACCAAAAATGCGGTACGAATGAATGGGGACACCCTGGTATTTCAAGCAGATAGTTTTGCAGTAAGGACCAATGCGAATGTGCAGGAACTGCTCAAAAGACTACCTGGGGTGGTAGTTGATAAAAACGGTGCGATTAAAGCACAGGGAAAAGATGTAAAAACCGTGCTGGTAGACGGCGACGAGTTTTTTGGCGATGATCCGCTTCTGGCTACAAAATACCTGAAGGCAAATGCCGTAGAGGAAGTTCAGGTCTATGACAGAAAGAGCAAAAGTGCTGAACTCACGGGGATAGATGATGGTGTTAAAAACAAAACGATCAACATTAAACTAAAAGAAAATGCCAAGAACGGGTATCTCACAGCTTTAGACGGCAACTATGGCACCGGCAATTTCAGAGATTATGGCGGAATGGCCGGTGTGTTTAAAAACAAACTCAAAGCGGCCGCTTTTGCCACTTATTCCAACCTGGCCAATGAATCGAAGATCAACCGTTCGATGAGAAAACTAAAGGGGGAAGATTATGATGTCATAGAGGTAGGCGATGATGGCAGCTCGATCATGTATTCGTCCGGTGGTGATGATGATGACGATTACGGCTCTCCGACGGGCGGCCTGCCCAGCAATCTGAACCTCGGAGGTCATTTTTCTGAAAAAATCAACAACAAGACGGGGGTGAAAGTAAACATCAAAAGTTTTGACTATAAAAACACCAACCGAAAAACTTCAAATTCCCAGGAATTACTTCCCGGAGGCGCCCTGTTTATCAGCTCAGGCAGAAACGACGACCACTCAAAGAGCACAGGCGAAAGCATCAGGGGAAGTTTCAGCTATATTCTGGATTCCTTGTCTACACTAAAAATAGCCTATGGTGTAAGGCAAAGCAGGAATTATCTCGACACGAAAGGACTCGATGATACCAGGAACGAAAAGGGAACTTTCATTAGTCAGAATTCCCAAACCAATACCGGAACCGGAGATGCAAAAACCTTTAACGGAAACATCAACTGGTCCAAAAGGTTCAGGAAAAAAGGAAGAACACTTTCTATTGACCTGCAACCGGAAACCCAGTCTGGCAAAAACTTTGAAAACAGCATCAACCGCACAACTTATTATAATGACAACGGCACTTTGAACCGTGTAGAAAATATAAACCTGAACAAAGACAATTCCAATCAGCAAAATTCCGTTGGCACCAGGATCAGCTATACCGAGCCCATATCCAAACACTGGGCACTGGAAGCAGGATACAGTTTTAAAACCATCTCTTCAAGCAGCTACAGATTTGTAAACGATAAAGGTGGGCTGAAAATAGATTCTTTAAGTAATAACTTTAAGTTCATTAATTTCTCCAATGTGGGGAAAATGGTGATGCAGTACAAAGTGAACAGTTTTTCAATTTCAACAGGTCTGGAAGCCACTCAAACCAATTTTGAACTAAAGGACCTGGACAGAAGCACTGATTTTGACCGCAATTACCTTAACCTCGCTCCTGCTACCAATATATTTTACAAAATCAACAACAACAGTACCCTATCGGCCAATTATAACGGCTATATGCAGCAGCCCAGCATCAACCAGCTGCAACCTGTGCGCCAGCTCAATAACCCCTTGTATCAGATTATCGGAAATTCTACATTGAGACCTTCTTTCACCAATAACTTCGGGCTTTCGTTCAATAGTTTTCAATTTAAAACCGATGAATACATTTCAGCCTACTTCAGCTATGGGTTTACCAGCAATGCCATTACAGAAACTGAAATTGTAGACGACTTTAACAAAAGGATTTCGAGCTTTACCAATCTCGACGGGATTAATTCTACGGCCGGAAATATCTACTATTCCAAAGGGTTTCCCAAACTCAACTTCAGGCTGGGTATAGACCTGGGTTTTAACACATCAAACAATATAACCCTCATCAATTTCACCAAAAACAAGACGCGCAACAATCAGTACAATCTGCGGACCACCTTCAATTATTATACCCCAAAAGTTGACATCAGCTACTCGCCTTCCGCCAGTTTCATGTATGGGAAATCATCTATCGGTGACCTAAACGATGGAAAAAGCTTAACCCATGACCACGAATTTTCCGGAACGGTACAGCTGCCCTACAAAATGGAGTTCAACACTACCCTTTCACTTTCGTTCCGGCCTGCCAATTTATCCTTTGAAAGAAACTTAAATGTGGCCATATTAAACAGTTACCTGTCTGCCAGACTGCTAAAGAACGAGGCACTGGAAATCCGGCTTACCGCTACGGATCTGCTCAATCAAAAAATTGGCTACAATCGCTTTGTGGGTGGTAATATCAAAAGCGAAAATACGTTTAGTTACATCCCGAGATATGCTTTGATAGGGATAAACTGGAATTTTAGCGGTAACTTTATCAAAAGTCCGGCGAGCAACTCATCAAAATGAAAACCTTTATCCTCAGTGTGTTCCTTATTGGATTGTCCGTTCAGAACATGAATGCCCAGCAGGTTTTCATTCCTTACGGCAAGATCACCTACGAAAAAAGGGTCAATATGCTGCGCAGTGCGGCAGACTGGAACATTCCGGACGAGGCTAAAGAAAAAATGAAGAAATACAGGACCAGTGACTGGGAACTGTACTTTGACCAGAACAAATCACTTTATAAAGCAAAAAAGAAGGATACTGAAAATGACAATTCTATGCTGTTTTTGTCGCTAAACGAACCGGAAAACCAGCTTTATACCAATTATTCCGATCGAAGCAGGGTGATAAAGAAAAGTATCATCGGTGATGATTATCTGCTCATGGACACCATTCCCGGTGTAAATTGGAAGATTATGCACGACGTACGTGTCATAGCAGGTTATGAATGCCGGAAGGCCGTAGGCCGCATCAATGACACGGTATATGTCGTGGCATTCTACACAGAAGAGATCTTATTGAAAGGCGGGCCTGAAGGTTTTAGCGGATTGCCGGGAATGATCCTGGGCATTGCCATTCCCCGGTTCAACACGACCTGGTTTGCTGCAAAGGTGGAGGGATTTGCCAATCATACAGCGCAGATTGTGCCGCCCGGAAAAGGAAAAAAAACAGATTCCGACAAAGATCTGCAGCGTTTACTGGAAATATACCGCCGTTATGACGGCAATAAAAAAGAAAAACCCGAAGATATAAAGCGACGGCTGTTTGGTTTTGTGCTCTAACAATTTCATGCCTAAGATTTTAGGGATTTCTTTTTAAGTTCATTTTTATTTCAAAAAATAGGCGTTCTGCTTCAGTTTTATTTGCTAACTTTGTATCCCGTACAAAAGCAATAAGACAGCGCAAAAACTGGCTTAATATCCACAAATTCATAAACATGACTAAGTATATTTTTGTTACGGGCGGTGTTACTTCCTCATTAGGAAAGGGCATCATCTCCGCTTCATTAGCCAAATTATTACAAGCACGCGGCTACAGTGTGACCATCCAAAAGTTTGATCCTTACATCAACATTGATCCGGGAACACTAAATCCGTATGAGCACGGCGAATGCTATGTGACCGAAGACGGCGCAGAAACAGATCTTGATCTTGGTCATTACGAAAGATTCTTAAACGTACCAACTTCGCAGGCCAACAACATCACCACCGGCCGTATTTATCAAAATGTGATCAACAAAGAACGCCAGGGTGAGTTTTTAGGCAAAACCGTACAGGTGGTACCCCACATTACCGATGAGATCAAAAGAAACATGCGGATCCTTGGTGACAGCGGTAAATACGACATCGTGATCACCGAGCTTGGGGGTACCGTGGGTGACATCGAGTCCTTGCCATTTATAGAGGCTGTACGCCAGTTTAAATGGGAAGAGGGCGCAAACAATGCGATAGTGATCCACCTTACCTTAATTCCTTTCCTGGCTGCCGCAGGCGAACTGAAGACCAAACCTACCCAGCACTCTGTAAAAGCATTACTTGAATATGGTATCCAGCCGGATATCCTGGTATGCCGTACAGAACATCATATCAATTTTGACATCCGTAAGAAAATAGCGCTTTTCTGCAACGTAAACGTCAATGCGGTCATAGAGTCTATTGATGCTTCCTCGATTTACTCTGTTCCCCTGCTGATGATGAAAGAGCAGCTGGATAAGATCGTACTGAGCAAATTGAAACTGGCGCAGAAGAACGAGCCAGATATGGAGAGCTGGAAGGATTTCCTTGGACGCCTGAAGAACCCGATTTCTGAAGTAACCATAGGTGTAGTAGGTAAATATGTAGAACTTCCTGATGCCTACAAATCCATCACTGAGTCCTTTGTCCATGCAGGAGCAAAAAACGAATGTAAAGTAAGGGTGCAGTACATCCATTCAGAAGAAATCTATCCGGAGAACGTAAAAGAAAAACTGGGCCATCTGGACGGATTGCTGGTAGCTCCCGGTTTTGGCAGCCGCGGCATAGAAGGAAAGATCGAAGCCATCAGATTTGTAAGGGAAAACAACGTGCCTTTCTTTGGGATCTGTCTGGGCATGCAATGTTCTGTCATAGAATACGGCAGAAATGTACTGGGACTTACCAATGCAAATACTACTGAAATCGATGAAAATACAGCGCATCCGGTAATCAATATGATGGATGATCAGAAAAACATAACTACCAAAGGCGGTACCATGCGTCTGGGTTCTTATCCATGCGATCTAAAAAAAGGCACCAAAGCTTACGGTGCTTATGGCAAAACGCACATTACAGAACGTCACAGACATCGTTATGAGTTCAACAACGCTTATCTGAACCAATATGAAGAAGCTGGAATGATTGCTTCAGGTATCAATCCGGACAGTAATCTTGTAGAAATCGTAGAGCTGAAAAACCACCCTTTCTTTATCGGCGGACAGTTTCACCCCGAATTAAAATCAACTGTTGCAAATCCTCACCCTCTTTTTGTTAAATTTGTCGCCGCTGCGATGGAGTTTACAAAGAAGAAAATAAAATAATACGCGTTTTATATAACAATAATGGATAAAAATACATTCACAGGATTATTCCTGATCATGATCGTTCTTGCCGGTTCTTTCTATTTTTTCAAGCCGAGTGAGGCAGAGATCAAAAAAGAAAGCGAAAGAATTGCTGCTGATTCAACTAAAAAAGCGTCAGCCGTCACTCCTGCCCCTCAGGCAGCCATTGCTACACCCGCTATTGATTCTACGACTTTAAAAGGTCCTTTTGGAAGCAATATTTCAGGAACTGAACAGGAAACCGTTCTGGAAAACCAGAATTTAAAATTAACTTTTACCAATAAAGGCGGCAAGATCCTGTCTGTAGAAGTCAAAGGACAGAAAACATTTGAAGGCAGTCCCGTTGTATTGTTTAATGGAAAGCAAAATAAATTTGGCTTAAACCTGAATGTTGGCGGTAAAATGGTAAATACCAATGACCTTTATTTTACGGCTTCAAAAACTGCTAGCGGTGTGAGCATGCGCGCCAACTATACCGGCGACAAATACATAGAGTTTTTGTATGATTTGAAACCTTCCGGCAACAACGTGAGTTTAAACATCGCATTAAATGGTTTGAACCAGGTTGTACAAGGCAATACACTTGCACTGAACTGGGAAACCACCCTGCTTCAGCAGGAGAAATCGATAGAAAATGAACAAAGGTATTCGGCACCATATTACAAGTATGTCACCGAAAGCCCTGATCATCTGAATGTTGCTAAAGATGAGAAAGAGGAATTGAAAGAAGCGAAGATCGAGTGGATCTCTTTCAAACAGCACTTTTTTTCAGCAGTACTGCTTCCTGCGGTTCCTTTTGACAAAGGTGAACTCGAAGTAAAAGTAAGTACACAGCCTAAAGAGGTCAAATGGTATGGTGCCAATATGCAATTGCCGTTTAATCAGCTTGCTGCTCAGAACTATGCTTTTACCTTCTATTTTGGCACCAATAAGTTTTCTACGCTGAAAGATCAGGGCCATGAAATAGAGAAACAGGTAGATATGGGCTACTGGCCTTTAAAATACATCAACAGATTTGTGGTATTGCCGGTGTTTAACTGGCTGGAAAGCTTTGGCTGGGGTTATGGAATGATCATCCTGCTGCTGACTATTGCACTTAAGGTAGCTATGTCACCTCTGACCTACAAGTCCTATGTTTCCATGGCGAAGATGAGAATATTGAAGCCTGAAATGGATGTGATCAAAGCCAAAGTCGGTGATGACAACCCAACGCTGCTGCAGCAGGAATACCTGAAGCTTTATAAGCAGGTCGGTGTAAACCCATTGGGTGGCTGTCTGCCGATGCTGCTCCAGCTGCCTTTTGTAATGGCTTTCTTCTTCTTCTTTCCCAACTTATTTGAACTCAGGGGCGAAAGCTTTTTATGGATGAAAGACCTTTCTACCTATGATGAATTCATTAAATTTGGATTTACCATCCCGGTTATCGGTAATCACCTGAGTTTGATGTGTATCCTGATGACGATTTCTACATTGATCTACACTTATTTCAACAACCAGATCTCAGGAGCCAGCGGACAGATGAAATATATCGGTTACATCATGCCGATTGTGTTTTTAGGTGTTCTGAACAGCTACCCTTCCGGCTTGAACTATTATTATTTCCTGGCCAACATGCTGACCTTCGCACAACAGTTTGCCATCAAGTCGATGGTTGACGACGATAAGATCCATAAGACTTTACAGGACAACAAAACCAAACCGGCCGAGCAGAAAAAGAAAGGCAAGTTTCAGTCCAGACTGGATGACTACATGCGCCAGCAGCAAAAGGTCCAGATCCAGAAAAAGAAAGAAAAATAAAGAATCTGACCGGCTTCATTTTTTTTGCCGGACATAGCTCATATAAGAAGCACCTCTCCCGGGTGCTTCTTTTTTTTGGAGGCCTGTCAAAACAAGTTGAAGTTAGCTCATGCCGTACTATATTCTACTGCTTTTGTACTGCTTTCCTACTGCTCAACCAACAATTACCCAGCTTAAAGGCAGCTTCTTTTAAGTTGAATATTGCTTAGCAAGGCAATAGTTAGGGTATTTTGTAAAAATATAGCATAGGATGTCGTATTATATCAAATTTTTTCTAATTTTTAGGCTTCCAAACTACACAGGGTAACACACATTTTTTAATTATGTACAAATATCTAAGCCTGACACTCCTATTGCTCGCCAGCGTATGCTATGCGCAAAAAAAACCACTGGACCACACCGTTTATGATGCATGGGAAGCCATTTCATCAAAAAAACTCTCTAATAATGGAGACTGGGCAGGTTATGTGATCAGCCAGCAGCAGGGAGACGGCACGCTATACATTTCCAGCCTGGTCACCAATGCCAGGTTAAAGGTGAACAGGGGAGAAAATTTACAGTTCAGTCCGGATTCGAAGTATGCTGCATTCTCTATTAAACCGTTTTACTCCGCTGCCAGAGCGGCTAAGATCAAGAAGAAAAAGGCTGATGAAATGACCAAAGATACTTTGGGAATCGCAAATCTGATCAATTCCGCAATTGTTAAAATACCAGGAGTAAGGTCTTATAAGTTTCCGGAAAATGGGCTTGCTTATTTAGCGTATCAGCTCGAGAAGCCTGTGGATACTTCAAAAAAGGCGAAGCCTGCAACGGAAACTGATATACCGGATGGTTCTGATCTGATCTTAAGAAATCTGGTGACTGGTGTTGAAAGAATCTTCAAATATGTAGCTGAGTATACTTTCAGTAAAAATGGCAAACAACTGGTTTTTGCGGTCACAGGATCAAAAAAAGATGCAGCCGCCAAAGCAGGGGTGTTTCTTTTGAATATAGAGAAGGGAACATTAAAAACACTGGTCAGCGGGAAAGGCAGCTTTAAAAATTTCCTGTTTGACGAAGAAGGCGAATCCCTGGTATTCCTGGGAGAACAAAGTCCCAAAAAACAGGAAATTAAAGATTATTTTATTTATTTCAATTCTCTCTCATTAGATACCGCGCAAGTCCTGGTTGATGCTGAAATGCCGGGTATGCCAAAAAAATGGTCGGTTAGCGGAGATGGCAGGCTCAATTTTAACAAGGAGGGCACGAAGCTGTTTTTTGGCATCGCACCTGTAAAAAAAGCAAAGGATACCACACTGATTGATTTTGAAAATGCGAAACTGGACATCTGGGGTTATAAAGATGATTACCTGCAGCCTATGCAGCTGAAAAATGCCGACCAGGAAAGTAAAAGAAGCTACCTGACGGCCATTGAGATTTTTAACAGTGACATTAAAATCGTCCCCCTTACGGATGCAAAACTGCCTGATGCTACGCTGATCGAAGAGGGAAATTCAAATTTTGTTTTGGCCTCAACGGATTATGGCAACAGGGTGCAGACACAATGGAACGGTAGCGCGATAAGGGATTATTACCTGGTAGACACTAAAACAGGCGCAAGAAAAAAGATCATCGCAGGACTTTTAGGTATTGCGGCTCCTTCCCCATCCGGAAAATATGTACTTTACTTTGATAAAAAAACAGCCGGATGGTTTACATACAACATCCTTAGTGCTAAAGTGACTCAAGTGTCTGCAGGAATTCCTACCAGGATCGTTGACGAACTGAATGATGTGCCTGATGAACCAGATCCTTATGGTGTTGCGGCATGGACTGAAGACGACAGATCGGTACTGATCTATGACCGCTACGACATTTGGGATTGTTCTCCTGATGGTAAAACACCCCCTAAAAACATAACCAATGGTTTTGGTCTGCAAAACAAGATCACATTCAGATACAACAAACTCGATCCTGAGCAACGATTTTTAGAAAAAAGAGGCGTGGTTTTGCTGGATGCTTTTAACAATACGACTAAGGAGCACGGCTTTTACAGCACCAATATCGGTGACAGCAAAAATCCCGAACTGGTGGTGATGGCTAAATTTAGCTATTCAAAGCTCGAAAAAGCGAAAGATGCGGAACGCTACTTGTATGACAAAGGCAATTACAGCAACTCGCCAAATGTGTTTGCATCGGTGGACCTGAAAACGGAGGTAAAATTGAGCAATACCAATCCACAGCAGCAAAACTACAACTGGGGTACTGCTGAGCTGGTCAAATGGACTACGCCAAAGGGCTATGCTTCTGAAGGTATACTTTATAAACCGGAAAATTTTGATCCGGCGAAGAAGTATCCGATGATTGTTTACTTTTATGAAAAACTTTCTGACGGATTGTACAATTATGTACCTCCGGCCCCCACTCCGTCGAGGCTGAACATTTCTTATTTTGTAAGCAACGGCTATTTGGTTTTTGCGCCGGACATCAGCTATGAAAAAGGATACCCCGGCCGTTCGGCGGAAGAATTTGTCAATTCGGGTGTAGAATCTTTGAAGAAAAATACCTGGGTAGATGGTACAAAAATTGGTCTGCAGGGTCAAAGCTGGGGCGGGTACCAGGTGGCGCACCTGATCACCCGGACAAATATGTATGCCGCCGCATGGGCAGGCGCACCTGTGGTCAACATGACTTCTGCTTATGGCGGTATCCGCTGGGAAAGCGGCCTGAACAGGCAGTTTCAATACGAAAAAACACAAAGCCGGATCGGGGCTACGCTTTGGGAAAAACCGGAACTGTATATTGAAAACTCACCTTTGTTTTCCCTTCCGAAAGTAGCTACTCCTGTGGTGATCATGGCCAACGATGCAGATGGAGCGGTGCCATGGTACCAGGGTCTGGAAATGTTCAATGGTCTGCGCAGACTGGGCAAACCGGTTTGGTTGCTGAACTATAACAA
>NZ_DATHGC010000236.1:0-9901 GCF_035317785.1 Pedobacter sp.
AACAACCGCCCCGGCAATATCACTGGTGGTAAGACCCACAACGGCTTCTCCTGCTCCATTATTGTAGCCGATTACTCCTGCGCCGCTTTGTACCGCTGTTGAGCCTCTGACCCCGTGACTTCCGCTGCTTCCAGCGTCGACAGCAGTGCCAACTGCAGTAGTCACAGCTACACCGGCGCCGTTTCCCAGCGTACTGACTGTTAATGCGGTATTCGTATTCGCATTATTGAATATACTAACGCTGGCAGCGATACCACTATTACTTGTTGCGCTTAAACCTGTACCTGTATTACTGTTTGCATATACCCCGGTACCGGCGCCGGAAGAATTGCCATATACCCCAAGACCAGTTGGCGTTACACCATAAACTCCCCAGCCACTTCCCGACTGAGAACCCCAGACACCAATCCCCAATCCTCCTGTGCCATTGTTAATACCTCTGACAGCAGAAGAAAAACCGCCGGGACTGACTGAAGAGACTATTCCTCTTAAAGCAGCGATGCTGGAAGTGGTTGTATTATTTATACCTTCCAGAGAAGTTCCGTCACCATCATTTGTGAGCGAGAATAATGTCGATGCATTATTTTCTGTAGCAGCAAATGGCAAAACAAATGCTCCGCCACCACCGATAGGAGAAGGCGCCCATGCCACACCGTTAAATTTCAGGATATCGTTTAGTGCCGGTGCCGCTGCAGTCACGGGTTTGGATTGCAGTTGGGCAACCACTGGATTAGGATAATTGCCTGAAAGGTCGCCGCCTGCGGCGCCATTTGGAGGCAGTGTAGTTGGAATGATGCCGGGTGCAAGTTTAGGTAAGGTAATTGCACCATCCGCAACTTTAGCGGTTATCACTTTATTGTCACCAATAAGCGGATCAGGATAGCTGCCCGAAAGGTCGCCGCCTGCAGCGCCGTTTGGAGGCAAAGCAGCAGGGATCACACCTGGAGCCAGTTTTGGCAGAGTTACCGAACCATCCGCAATTTTTGCGGTCACTACTTTATTATCGCCTATTGTCGGATTCGGATAGTTTCCTCCTAAATCCCCTCCAGCCGGTCCATTCAATACCCCCGGAGGGCCCTGAACACCTTGTATACCCTGGGTTCCCTGAGGACCAGCAGGGCCTTGCGGACCAGGATTACCTGAAGCTGCGTACAGCGCAAAAGGAACGCTCATCAGTTGCGTACTGCCCAATGCTGTATAGGCACCACCACCAAGGGCGATTTCTACTTTTGCATACTGGTTTACATTTTGCCAGGGGATAGCGGCAAACGTACCGCTGCCTGGAGTGCCTTTACCAATCTGCAAGGTAAATAAACCTAAAGCATTGGTGTTCAGCGAATGTTCTTCCATATATTGAACAGGGCCATTGTTGGCACCGCCCAATATGGAGATCTTGACCTTGATGGCCTGGTTGGATAAAACAGTTCCGTTAGTGTTTCTGGCAACCCCCTGGTAGTTGATACCGGAAAAGCCACTTTGACCAAAAGCCAGCTGGCAGGTCAGGAGTGCGATAAACAGGGTTAATAAAGATTTAATTGATTTCATCACCTTTGAGATTTTATGGTATAAGAGTTAGGTTAATATTTTGATAACTACATTCCACCAGGCGTGAAGCTGAGTGTAAAATGCATGGTATTTTTCATGACAAATCTTTCTGAAGTTGGGAAGATGTAGCTCATGTCTATCCTTACCGGGTTAATGTTGAACCCAAGGCCCGCCGCAAAATGCTGCCGGTTGCCTTTGCTGGGGTCTTCATAGAAATAGCCAGTCCGTAAAAAGAAAGCATTGTAATATGAAAATTCAAGGCCGCCTGCTACAGTAAATTCAGAGATTTCCTCCCTGAAACCTCCGGGGGCATCAAAGAAAGAAGTAAATAAAGCACTGGTTACGCTTCTGTCGGGATCCTTGCCTTTCTCTATTTCATTCGTCTGGTTGCCCATCCCATCTGTTTTGTAACGCGGGGGAGTTGGTGCCAGCAGCTTATTGAAGTCCAGCAAGAGTGTCAATCTGTTTTCAGGAGTTTTATATAAAGCATAACCACCACCCACACGCAGGTTCATAGGGAGAAAAGTAGTAGTCTGCTCGCTGTACTTTAGTTTTGTTCCCAGATTGGTGAGTGCTACACCCCAGTTGTACCTGCGGCTGTAGCTGCCGTCTTCAGACTTGTTATCTGAATAAATCGCCACATCTGCTGCAAATGCATCTGTTCGTTTCAGCAATAAATTATTGTAAGTTCCTGAGCCTATATCGCTCTGGAAATATCTGGCGGTCAATGCCATGGCAAAGCTCTCCCCAAACTTACGGGCATAACTTACATCAATGGCCAGCTCATTGGCTTTATATTGCTCAAGCAGCGCTCCGGCATCATCTCTAAAGTTGATTGAGCCCAGGTCAAGGTATTTGACCGATACTCCAACTGCGTGTCCGCCGTTTAATTGCCTGTAGGCTGCAATATAAGCAAGGTGAGAATCTTTGGAGAGTTCCTTCATCCAGGGCGTATACGATGCGCTGACACTCATTTTTGTTCCAAAAGGAATTTTTGCCGCATTGATAAACATGGAATTGGCATCCACCGGTAATCCGGTTCCGGCCTCTGCCACTCCGCCATTGCGGGCATCAGGACTTAATAAAAGAAAGCCTGCCCCTGTGTTAACTGCTCTGTTGTCTTGTTGTGCGGTGCTGTTCTGGTAGGCACATACCAGGCAAGCCATGAGGCTTACAGCAAGGTAAATCTTGTGTTTCATAAGCTTATTGAATTACCAGTTTTTCTGAATATCTCCGGCTTCCCGCCTGCAATACCACATAATAAAGACCTGAAGCAACGCCACCGATAGGCATGGCATACTTAACCTTTCCGGCCAGTAACTTGGCTGAGATGTTCCTTATTGTTTGTCCTGCATTATTGACCAGCAGCATAGTCACTGTTCCATCCTTGATCATGTCAAATTCCAGGTTTGTAGATCCTGAAGCCGGATTGGGATAAACGATGAAACTGTTAACAAAGGCAATTTCAGGTTCAGTTTCATTTCCGGCAATTTCAGGCTGCTGGAAACCCTGCGTGACCAGCAGGGGAGAATTGGCAATGGCATCCACCAGCACTTCTCCGATCGTGTATTGCACAATTGTATTGTTGATTTGAGCTGAACCCCCTGCACTGGCTAGTACTGAGCGTTGAAGCTCTACTTGCTGGGCAGCAGCACCGGCCGAGAAACCCAGCATACCCAATAGAGGTATAAGTCTTTTTTTCATAGGGAGAGTTATTAATTGTAGATAACTATCCCGAATTTAGATAAAGCTGATGTTTTAAATTTCGATATTAAGTGAGCTATGGGTTGCACTTAGTGAAATGAGGATTTCATTGAGTAAACCGTTTTTTATAACATGAACGCTTCCTGTATAACTTATTTGTTAACATGGAGTTTTGAAGCAATATAGTCTTATCTTCCTCCGAGTTATGAACCATATTTTAACCAGCTGAACATGAAAAAGCGGATCACTATACTGTTGATATTCTGTTTTTACTTTCAGGCATTCAGGGCCAGTTCACAAAACAACTATTTTATCGATGGCTATCATGGGGGCATCTGGGGCCACTATCCTGCACGCTACACTGAGTTCATGAGTGGTCTGCTTGATAAAAATCCATTTTGGAAGATCAACATTGAAATTGAGCCGGAAACCTGGGACAATGTAAAGCTCACAGACGCGGACGGGTACAATAGATTTCAGCAACTGGTCAAAGATCAGTCAACAGGCGGCAGAGTTGAGTTTGTAAATCCCGCATATGGTCAAAGTTACCTGTTCAACATCCAGGGGGAGTCTGTCATCCGGCAGCTCGAACTGGGTATCAGGAAGATCCGTGAACACTTTCCTGAAGCGACATTTACTACTTATTCGTCTGAGGAGCCCTGTTTTACCAGCGCACTGCCTCAAATTCTAAAATCCTTTGGGTACAAATACGCATCCCTGAAAAATCCGAATACCTGCTGGGGTGGCTATACCACAGCTTATGGCGGGGAACTGGTCAACTGGACGGGGCCTGATGGCTCAAAATTACTTACTGTACCGCGGTACGGGACAGAAAGCCTGTTGAACGGCTCAACCTGGCAGACCATTGCCTGGAACAATTCAAAGGATTATCTCCGGGGCGCCAGATCCCAGGGCATACAAAACCCGATAGGCATGTGCCTGCAGGACGCAGGATGGAAAAATGGTCCCTGGCTGGGACAGCCGAAGAATTTTGAATACCAGACCTGGAGGAACTATATTGCCAATGTCGCTGACAAAAAGCAGGTGCCTGACTGGAAGTTTACCCAGGAAAACGTACAGGTAAGCCTGGTATGGGGGGCACAGATCCTGCAAAAGCTGGCTCAAAATGTCCGTGCGGCGGAAAATAAACTGATCATGGCCGAAAAGCTCAACGTCCTGCAATCGGTATATCTTAAAAAACCCATAAAGGGAGATCTGTTTAAAGATGCCTGGCAAAACCTGCTGCTGGCCCAGCATCACGATTCCTGGATCGTACCTTATAACATTGTAGACAAAGTCAACAGATTAAACTGGGCAGAGCAGGTAAAGGTCTGGACAGATAAGTCTGTTGAGTCAGCTGACAGGATATTGCGGGAAAACTCATCATCCGGAAACAATGGACAGCAGGACAAAAGAAAGGTTTACAATACCCTCGCGATAAACCGGCGTGAGCCAGTCCTGTTCACATACAATGAAAGCTATACAGAACCGGTGATCATTGATGCCACAGACAGGGAGGTAACCACGCAGCAGATTACCGGAAATAACGGGCAAAAACAATTGTTGTTTATGGCTGAGGTTCCGTCGATGGGTTTTGCCAGTTACCGTATAAAAGAGCGGAGCAGTAAAGCCAAAACAAGGACAGGCGCAACAGCCAGTCTGGAAAACAGCAACTACCGCATCCAAACAGATCTTTACGATATCCTGGTCGACACAGAAAAAGGAGGCACCATAACCAGCCTCATTGCCAAAAAACTACATAACAAGCAGTTTGTAGATAAAGCCCTGGCAGATAAGTATTTCAATGAAATGAAAGGATATTTCTACACCGATAGCGCTTGGCATTCGAGTGCGGATCACCGGGCAAATATAACCCTCTTAGAAAATGGTCCGCTCCGGGTCAAACTAAAAATAGAAGGCCTTATTGGAATTCATCCCTTTTCCCAGGTGTTGACACTTGCACAGGGCGATCCCAAGATAGATATCCAGACCCGGATCGACTGGCAGGGCAATCCAGGCATAGGGCAGGACTTTAACCAAAAAGGCAAATGGAAGGCCGAAGAACTGAAAAAGGCCTTTTACAATGACCGCTACAAACTTTCAGCGCTGTTTCCGGTGAACCTAAAGCAACAAAAAGTATACAAGAATGCGCCGTTTGACGTGCTGCAGAGTAAACTAAAAGACACCTATTTCAACACCTGGGACAGCATCAAGAACAACCTCATTGTCAACTGGGTGGATGTGACACAAGATAGCGATGAAACAGGAATGGCACTGCTGACTGACCATACAACCAGCTATTCACATGGGGAAGATGGTACGCTGGGCCTGACCATGCAATACTCGGGTATGGGACTGTGGGGCCGCAATTACAGCATCAAAGGACCTTCAGAAATTAGGTACGCGCTGCTGCCGCACGCAGGAAAATGGGACAAGGCAGACCTGTGGAGCCAGAACTTGAAATGGAACGAAGCCCTGCAGATCAAAGACGACCGGTCTGCATTACCCGCGACCGCCTCACTGATTGATTTATCTGCACTTGGATATGAAGTGTCATCGCTGCAGACAGAGGATAATGCTTTGTTATTCAGGTTATTCAATGCCTCTGGTAAACATGGTCCGCTGACGGTCACCATAGACATACCCGGGATAAAAGAAGCGCAACTGGTAGCACTCAATGGCGTAAAAATAGAACAGATCCATCTTAAAAAACAAAAACAGGGCAAGCAAACTTTCTCGCTTAGCATTCCTGAATTTGGATTGCGCACGGTAAAACTGCTGATGGAAAGTAAATGATCAGTCCTTAGCCAGTAAAGAAATGACAAGAAGCTTATTGGTGATGAGGGTTTTATCAGCTTTTGAGGTAGCAAGGTCCAGGGCCATTTGTAAATGACTGATCGCTTTGCTGTCGTCTATACCCGTATAAAGTTCAGCCAGCAAAGAATGATAAAGCTGATTGCCTGTCAGGTTCAGTTTCTCAGCTTCCACAATAGCCTCGGCTTTACCATTTGCTTTAGACAAGGCATAGGTGCGGTTCAGCGCTGCAATCGGTGAGTATTCAGTCATCAGCAGCTGATTGTAAAGCTGCAGGACATGTTCCCATTTCTCTTCGGAATCTTCTTTTTTGGTATGCCAATAGGCGATCCATGCCTCTACGAAGTATTTGGATACTTTATTGCCTTGTGAGGCCAGGTTTAAAAAATGTATGCCCCGGTTGATGAGTTCCTGATCCCATAAATTTTCATCCTGGTCCTGGTACAAAATGGTTTCCCCATTTGAATCGGTTCTGGCCTCAAAACGGGATGCGTGAAAGCACATCAGAGACATTAAAGCGTTAATGAAAGGCAGGTTTGTCCGCTTATTTTCAATCAGGAAATAAGTAAGCCTCATGGCCTCATAGCAGACTTCTTTCTGTAAGGTAGTGTCTTGACCACGGGAATAATAGCCCTCATTAAAAAGCAAATAAAGCGTAGTGGCAACGGTCTCCAGGCGCTCATTGATGGCAGTTTCATTAGGGAATTCAATTCTGACCATTTCTTCCCGCAGTTTTTCTTTGGCGCGGAACAGCCTTTTATTGATGGTCTCCTTGCTGGTCAAAAACGCAGCGGCAATTTCATTGATTCCAAAACCGCAAAGTATGCGCAATGATAAACAGATCTGCGCCTCTCCGGAAATGGAAGGATGGCAAATCGCAAACATCATCTGCAGCTGGCTGTCGGTGATGTTCTGATCAGACAGGTTGATCTCCAGCTCTTTGTCTTCAATTTCACCAGTATCGATCTGGTGCATGATCTTTTGTGTAAACAAGGTATTGCGCTTCAGATAATCCTTTGCTTTGTTTTTCGCAACGGTATACAGCCATGCTGCCGGATTTTCGGGCAGGCCTTTGATGCTCCAGGTCTCCGAGGCCAGCAAAAAAGTATCGCTTGCGATATCCTCAGCGATTTCAACATGCTCGATACCAAACAGTTTACAGAGTACAGCTGTAATTTTGCTGTACTCTGTTCTGAATAAATGTGGCAATAGTCCTTCTGTTTGCGTCATTTGAAATCGTGCTTACATCGGGTTTATCGGCCTGACTTCCACATTTCCGCTAAACTCAAGAATAGGGCAGCCTTTGCTCAGCTCAATGGCCTCTTCGAGGGATTCAGCCCTGATGTGGGTGTATCCGCCAATGGACTCCTTGATTTCTACAAAAGGGCCATCGGTGACGATGTTACCAGGTTTAATCACTGCGCCTTCATTGGCCAGCCGGTTTCCCCGGTCTACCAGTTTGTTTTGGGCCGCAATGCCGCCAACCCAGTCCATCCATTTTTTAATTCTTGCCTGCAATTCCTCAGGTGAGAGGGTCTGAACTGCGTCCGGGTCATTTCTGAACACTAATAAAAATTCTTTCATCTTGTTATAGTTTAAGTATTAAAAACCAATGACGATCGTAAAATACGGAATAGGACAGCGGGTCGGAAATAAATATTTGATCTATGGCTTTATCATGATATTTATCAAAAGCCTGTTCAGACGATCAAACATTTTGATCCAGCTTTGGTAAGCCCCGGTTTGTTTGGTGTCTTCCTCGGCTACGGTCTGATGTAAGCTGAGTTTGGTCTGCTTGCCAATAGATGCGAAGGTGACAGTAGTGAGTATCGCCTCGGGCCAGTCCTCTGGTTTTCCAGCTTCAAGTGATCCTACTGAAATGCCTGCTTCATCGGTCAGTACCATCGAAAACACCAGTTTCTCGGGAAATGTGACTTCTTTATATACGCCTTTGATCCAGCAATCGCCATGAACGGGGTCGTGAATACAGGAATGGAAGGTGCCGCTCTCTTTCACATCAATAGATTTAAATTCGATGCTGCATCCATCAGGAGCATACCAATGCACCAGTTGCCCGGGATCTGTCCAGGCTTTAAATACCAGTTCGCGAGGAGCATCAAAAAGATGCGTAATGCGGAGTTCTTTTTTTGTGGATTCCATATTGATTGTAATTAAGGTTTGTTTTGGATATCTGACAGGTAATTGTCCAGTTTTTCAAATCTCGAAGCCCAGTGTTTCCTGGATTTTTCTACCCAGTCTGTCACTTCATTGAGTTTGCCCAGCTGGGCCTCACAAAATCTTTCCCGCCCTTTTTGAGTGATGACCACCAGTCCGCATTCGGTCAGGATCTGGATATGTTTGGATACCGCCTGCCGGCTGATGTCGAAAGCTTCTGCAACAGAGTTTAGGTTTAAGGGCTCTACAGCGATCTGCTGAATGATTGCCCTGCGGGTAGGGTCGGCTATGGCCTGGAATACGTCTCTTCTTGTGATCATAATGGCAACTATATGGTTGCAAATATAAATGCAATCATTTGATTGCGCAAATTTTCTTTAAAAAAGATCTGATTCAAGACATCCAATAACCTGCCTTGCTATAATCACTACACAAACACTACAGAAAGTCTACAGAAAGACTACACCATCAACGGGGTACAGACGTGCCGCTCGTGATACGCCCGAAAGACGAATATGGTGTAGACTTTCTACAGCCTTACTAAAGTGTTATTACAGACTTACCAACCGGGCAATACCTGCCCGGTTGGTAAGTCTGTAATATTGATAAAACTTAAGAGGTGCTTACTTTAGGGGTGCTTGTCGGGATGCATATGCCTTCAGACTGCCCTGGTTAATTCCAAAAATCAGCCGGTCATTGACATTGAGAACACTCCGTACATCTCCCCGAAGTGCAAAACCAGACCTGAATTGCGGTACATAGCCATAATTTCCCTTGCCATTGCCTTTCAGCAGCACTCCATAATTGGCATCGCTGTTTCCAAACTTGAGCCTGGCTTCGCTGATGTTGCCGCAAAGCAGCAGGTCTTTATGCCCGTCTTTGTCATAATCCAGCGCAGTAATGGTATATACAGGTGAATACTGGGCCTGTGCCGGAAGCGGCATCTCTTTAAACCTGCCTTTGTCATTGCTGATGAACAAGGCAGTCTTTAAGTAATTGGCTTTCAGGTTTACAGCACCTTTGAGTTCATCCGCAGTGAAAATGTCGCTCATCGTCCCATCTGCATAGCTTTTATAATCGGAATAACGTGTGCGCATGATGCTCATTTGGTCGAGCATTTCGTCCCTGCTCACATATGGGTAGGTTTTCCCTTTGATGTAAAAACATAAAATGGGGTCGACAGATCCGTTGTCATCAAAGTCTTTGTAATACATTTCTGCGGGCTCTTTGTCACTTGCTTTGCATTGGGTGTTCAGGCCGGTATTGCCAATCACCAGGTCAGGTTTTCCGTCACCGTTGAGGTCTTCCACCAATAGCTTGTTCCACCACCCGGTATAGGATTTATCAAAATAATCTTTGGTCCTGTCTTTCAAACGGCCATTTTCATTGATCAGGGCTGTTACCGGCATCCATTCTCCGATGAGGATCAGGTCTTGTTTTTTATCATTGTTTAGATCTGTCCATTGGGCATCGGTGATCATTCCGGCCTTTTGGAATTCGGGTGCGATGGTGCTGACCTGGTCTGTGAAATTGCCCTTGCCATCATTGATCAGCAGGTAGCTTTGTGGTGTCTCCGGATACCTGCCAGGAATAACCCGGCTGCCAACAAAAAGATCCGGATGTCCGTCGCCGTTAAAGTCTGCTGCAGTAACACAGCTTTTGC
>NZ_DATHGC010000237.1:0-2727 GCF_035317785.1 Pedobacter sp.
TTCCCGCAACTATTAACTTAAATATACTTTTGATACCCGCTGTTTTTGTTGCTGGTACCGGCTTCCGTTTACGGAACAAGGTTAAAATAAAGAGTCCTGCAAATCCAAGACTGAACTGTGAAAGTGTTACTTCCGCTGTAGTGTATCCTTCCTGATATGCCATTTTTACAAAGGTTGCCAGCATCCCATAGCTGGAGGCTCCCAGCGCAATAAAAATGCTGCCTTTGAGTACATTGTTTTTCATGTTACACCAATTCCGCCTCAATCAGAGCTCTTATATTTTGGTGCGATGTGTCTATAGACTTTTTAAAATTCTCCGGACCAAACGATTCTCCGTTAATTGCAATTACATGAATATTGCTGATACCTATAATATTAAATACGGTCTTTAAATAGGTGCTCTGGAAGTCCAAATGTTCGTTATATTCTCCTTTTTCATATCCCTGGGCGCCTCTTGAAAGCAAAAGAAATAATGTTTTGTTCTCAAGCAAACCAGTATATGGATGCAGGATATTGGTTGAGTCAAACTTCCAGGTTTCATTAACTCTGAGAATCTGGTCGATATAGGCTTTGAGCGCACTGGGAATTGACCAGTTGTACATTGGAGCACCAAGAACAATAACATCAGCTTCCCGTAGTTCGGAAATATAAGCATTGCTTGTTTTTAAAGCTTCCATTTCTTCTTCAGATCGCATTGCTTCAGGTTTGAAAGCTGCGGCAACCCAGTTTTCGTTGACGTGGGGCACATCCGTATTTCCTAATTCACGGAAACTAATAATCGCATCGGTATGGATACTTTTCCAGTGATCGATAAATACATCAGTAAGTTTTCTACTATGAGATCTAAGCGTTCTTGCGCTTGAATTAATAACTAATACCTTTTTCATTTTGATAATTTTTATACAAAAGTAGAGCAGGGTTGGATTATATTTGTATACCAGTTTTCATAAAAACCACAGCCCAGATGTTACCCTACAAATCATTAATTCAGGTTGATCGAAATGCTGCTGTAACACTATATATTCAGGTGTGCAACAGCTTTATATCATTGATCACGAATGGCACATTACAGCCATCTGATCTATTGCCAAGTTCCCGTGTACTTGCAGAATTGATTGGTATTAACAGAAACACGGTAAAATTGGCCTATGAAGAATTGATTAGTCAGGGTTGGGCCGAATCTATTGAGCGCAAGGGTGTGTTTGTACTTTCCAAACTGCCTGTACGTTCCAAAAGGGTACTACCTGAAATGGGCAAAAACAGCAGTCCTCAGGAGGCTTTCATATGGACTAATAATTTTAAAAACGCGATACCCAGCAAGAATCTCCAGAAAACCATGCTCGCTATTGATGATGGTTTTCCTGATGTGCGCCTGGCACCGGTAGATCTGCTCATGCGTGAATATCGAAGTCTTTCCAGAAGATTTCATGGGAAAAACATCCTGAAGTATGGTAGCGCCAAGGGATCAGAACATCTTCGCGTCGCTATTTGCAATTACCTTTCCAATACCAGGGGCTTAGTTGTTTCTGCTGAAAATATACTCATTACAAAAGGCAGCCAGATGGGCATCTATTTAGCAGCGCAGCTGTTGCTCCACCCTTCGGATCATATTGCCGTTGGAATTTCAAATTACGGTCTTGCAGATGATACTTTCAGACATGCCGGAGCTAACCTGCTGCGGATTCCTGTTGATGGCAAAGGAATGGATGTTGATTATCTCGAAGAGATATTACAGCACAAGAAAATAAAGGCGGTATACATTATACCGCATCATCACTTTCCAACAGCGGTAACCATGAGTACGGAGCGGAGGCTAAAACTATTAAATCTCGCCAAAGAGTACCGTTTTGCAATTGTCGAAGACGATTATGATTTTGATTTTCATTATGACAATAAACCCTATCTGCCATTGGCAAGTATCGACCACAATCAGAATGTGATTTATATTGGTTCGATCTCGAAAACCTTTGCCCCTGCCCTGCGCATTGGATTCATGGCAGGACCTTCCGCATTTGTTGAAGCTGCATCTTCCTTAAGAGAGCTGATAGACAGACAGGGAGACACCCTGTTGGAAGAGGCATTTGCGGTGATGTTTGACGATGGTGAGATGGAAAGGCATTTTCGGAAGTCATTAAAAATTTATAAGCAGCGCAGGAACTTGTTTTGCCAGATACTCAAATCTGACTTTAATGAGGAGATAGCATTCAGGGTCCCGGAGGGAGGACTTGGGGTGTGGGCAAATTTTGACAAAAAGATCGACTTGATCAAAATGTCTGAAGATGCATCAAAAAAAGGACTTTATATCGACAATGGAAATTTTTATAAGAACGAATCCTTTTCCACCAATGCCCTGAGAATGGGCTTTGCCTCACTCGAAGAAAATGAAATGGTAGAAGCGCTCGGGATCCTGAAAAAGATAGTGCATTAAGTTCACTGGGCTACCCTTTATCTGAAAACTGGTCTATTTAGCAGCCATGTCATTGCGCTAATTTTGTGGCAAGAAATAAATCTTGTAAATTTTTAAGAAATGAAAACACGAATTAAAATTGACGAAATAGAGCCTGCAGGATACAGAGCTGTTCTTGGACTGGAAAAATTCATTGAAAGCACACCGCTGACAAGGATACATAAAGACCTGATCAAAATAAGGGCTTCACAAATAAACAGATGCGCTTTTTGTATTGACATGCACACGAAAGAGGCCCGCAAAGCAGGTGAAACAGAACA
>NZ_DATHGC010000238.1:0-10133 GCF_035317785.1 Pedobacter sp.
GCTGTTCAGGTTGCTGCTCATCCCGGGTATCGCGGGTGCGGTTACCGGAGCTTATTTATTGTCATCGCTGGAGCATTATAGCGCATATACCAAGCCTGTGGTGTCTTTATATACATTGATACTGGGTTTTGTGATCCTTTCCAAAGCTTACCAGTCTAAAGTAAAAAGAACCGGCAAGAACGGAAAGATCAAGAAGATCTCTTTACTGGGATTGTTTGGTGGTTTTGTAGATGCTGTAGGTGGCGGTGGCTGGGGTTCTATTGTATTGTCAAGCCTGATCGCCGGGGGCAGAAATGCCAGGTTCTCTCTGGGAACGGTAAAGATCACCCGGTTTTTTGTGGCGCTGATGAGCTCACTGACCTTCATCACCATGCTGAACGGCGCACACTGGGAAGCGGTAGCAGGTCTGGTGATCGGCAGTGCGCTGGCGTCGCCGATAGCTGCGAAGGTGTCCAATAAGATCTCTGCGAAAACCATTATGGTTTCAGTAGGTATTCTCGTAATTTTGGTGAGCCTGCGCAGTATTATAAACTTTATCCTCAAAATAATATAGTCATGAAGGAGAAATTGGAAGAAATAGCAGAAAAAATAAGAGGACTTGACCCGGTTGATGCGTTAAAACATTTCGCAGCCCAATACCCTGGACAGATCGTTTTTTCAACAAGTTTTGGCTGGGAGGATCAGGTGATCACACACATGATCTTTGCAAATGATATTCCTATTGAGGTTTTTACACTCGAAACAGGAAGGTTGTTTCCGGAAACTTACTATGTTTGGAACCGGACGCTTGAAATTTATAACAAACCGATCAAAGCTTATTTCCCGCAGGCGGAGGCGGTACAGGCTATGGTCAACAAAAAAGGCCCGAGCAGTTTTTATGAGTCTGTGGAAAACAGGAAGGAATGCTGTGGGATCCGTAAGGTTGAGCCGTTAAAAAGAGCTTTGAACGGTAATAAGCTTTGGGTCACAGGCATCAGGTCAGAACAATCCCTGAACCGGCATGATATGACGGATCTGGAATGGGATGAGCAAAATCAGATGGTCAAGTTTCACCCGATCTTCTACTGGTCGCTGGATGAAGTGAAGGCTTACATTAAAAAGAACAATATCGTTTACAATACATTACATGACAAGGGTTTTCCAAGTATTGGATGTGCGCCTTGCACCAGGGCAGTGAGGGAAGGTGAAGACTTCAGGGCGGGCCGCTGGTGGTGGGAAGATCAGTCGAAAAAGGAATGTGGTTTACATGCCACAACGTAATTGCAAAACAGAAAATGAGTAAGTATAATTTAGATTATTTAGACGAATTAGAGGCCGAGGCGATTCACATTATGCGTGAGGTAGCGGGGCAGTTTGAAAAACCGGCCCTGTTGTTTTCGGGTGGTAAAGATTCGATCACTTTGGTAAGGCTTGCTGAAAAGGCATTCAGACCTGGTAAATTTCCTTTTCCTTTGGTACACATTGATACCGGGCACAATTTTGAGGAAACCATCACTTACAGGGATAAGATGGTGGCGCGTATCGGTGAAAAACTGATCATAGGTCATGTTCAGGATTCTATTGATCAGGGCAAGGTGGTGGAGCAAACTGGCAAAAATGCGAGTAGAAATGCTTTGCAGACGGTGACTTTGTTGGATACGATTGCGCTGCATAAATTTGATGCCTGTATTGGAGGTGCCCGCAGAGATGAGGAAAAAGCACGCGCCAAGGAGCGGATCTTTTCTGTAAGGGATGAATTCGGACAGTGGGATCCTAAACGCCAGCGACCTGAGCTTTGGAACATCTACAACGGTAAGATCCATAAAGGTGAAAACGTGCGGGTATTCCCGATCAGCAACTGGACGGAACTGGACGTTTGGAACTACATCAAGAGGGAAAAAATTGAATTGCCTTCTATCTATTTTGCACACAACCGGGATGTGATCACCCGTAACGGACAGCTGATGGCGGCATCTCCATTCTTGAACATGGATGATGAGGACATCGTAGAACATAAAATGGTAAGGTTCCGCACAGTGGGGGACATGAGCTGTACTGCTGCGGTTGAATCGGATGCTGATCAGCTGGATGACATTATCGCTGAGATCAGCGCATCAAAAATTAGTGAACGCGGAGCCCGCATGGACGATAAAGTTTCGGAAGCTGCTATGGAAGACCGCAAAAAAGGAGGATACTTTTAATGAATATACTTAAATTTTTTACTGCCGGAAGTGTTGATGATGGCAAGAGTACGCTGATAGGCAGGTTGTTGTACGATACGGATTCTATTTTGGCGGATCAGCTGGAGGCTTTGCAGTCCAGCAACCGCAAGAATGATGATGGGTCTATCGATCTGGCGATTTTAACGGATGGCCTGAGGGCGGAGCGTGAGCAGGGAATTACGATCGATGTGGCTTACAAGTATTTCCAGACGGATAAGCGCAAATTTATCATTGCTGATACCCCGGGACATATCCAGTATACCCGTAATATGGTGACGGGTGCTTCTACAGCGAAGCTGGCTATCTTATTGATCGATGCCCGAAATGGTGTGGTTGAACAGACCATCAGGCATTCTTACCTGGTATCGCTACTGGGTTTGGAGCATGTGGTGGTATGTTTGAATAAAATGGATATGGTGGATTACAGTGAGACGGTGTATACTGCCATCACTGATAAATATAAAGCACTTGCTGCTGATCTGAATTTGAAAGATGTAACCTTTATACCGGTTAGTGCTTTGAAAGGAGATAATGTGGTGAATGAATCTGAACACATGCCCTGGTATAAGGGACGCAGTTTGTTGCATTTTCTGGAGACTGTAGATGTGGAATCAGGACCCAGGTATAACCTTGCCCGTATGCCGGTGCAATGGGTGGTGAGGCCGCAAACAGACGAGCTGCACGATTACCGCGGATATGCCGGAAGGATCCTTAGCGGTTCATTCAATGTAAATGACCGGGTTACGGTTTTGCCGTCAGGTACGAGCTCGGTGATTGACCGTATCGAGATCTTTGACCAGCACCCTGCGGAAGCGCATGCAGGTCAGTCGGTTACGCTCCATTTGAAAGACAATATTGACATCAGCAGGGGTGATGTACTGGTGAACTCTGATCACCTTCCTTTGAACTCTCAGCTGATAGAGGCTGATGTGTGCTGGATGGATGCCCGCCCGCTGGATGAAAGCATTACTTATTTATTGCAGCATAACAGCAAGATAACCAAATGTAAGATCCGGGAGATCGTCTATAAAGTCGACATCAACACTTTGGAAAAACAGGATGCGTTTGATTTTAAACTCAACGACATTGGCCGTGTGGTATTGAAAACTGCGGATGCGCTTGCGTTTGATCTGTATACTGAAAATAAAGCCAATGGTGCTGCGATATTGATTGACAGCAGGACTAATCTGACTGCAGCTGCGCTGATGTTCAGGGCGGTAGTGGATTAGTTTGTATCTCGCTTAAGGGAAAAAAACGGATATACTATTCGCAGGCTGGACCTTGTCCTGAAGAAGGACAAATCCTATGCCTGCTCTTAGTACATTCGTTTTTTTGTTGGGTGCTTAATTTGAAGCGGCTAATAATTGTTATTGTGCGCTGAGGTTCCGCAATCCCGAATTTTAAGGTTATGGGCCAACTCAGATGAAACACAATGCCGGACTTTTTATATCTTAGTGCCAATTAACCAATCGCGACCGGTACATAAAATGAGACACATTCTGTCTGTTATACTTCTTTTATCCTTAATCACATTTGGCAGGGCGTCCGGGCAGTCTTATGGCCTGGGCTTTTATAGTCATGAAGTGGTTCAGGACCAGAGAACGGGACTGGACCTGAGCCCTGGTAAAACTTTGTGCTTTGAGAAAGGTTTTGAGATTGAATTTGACCTGTCGTTCCTTCCGGGACGCAGTGATTATTTTGGTTATATTGCCCGGTTTGTAGGCAGCAACAATCAGAACATTGATTTTATTTATGACAAAAAGCTGGAAGAAAAACAGCATTTTAAAATCATTATCGGCGACCGGTTTTCCAACATCGCTTTTAACATCTCTAAAGATGTCCTGTTCAGGAACTGGAATAAGGTAAAGTTCAGTTTTGATTTTGAACGCAAAACGCTGCGGGTTTCTTCAGGAACTTATACCGCTTCAACCCGGATCGATGTAAAAAGGAAGGATTGTTTTAAGGTGCTATTTGGAACCAATGAATATCTTGGTTTTAAAACCAATGACGTGCCGCCGATGAAGATAAGAAATATCGGTATTTATGAACAGGGCACAAAAAAATACTTGTGGCCTCTTGATGAATTTCAGGGTTCGGAGGCAACTGAAAAAATAAACGGGCAATCTGCTTCAGTGTTGAATCCTTTGTGGATCAAAAAGCTGCATTACGACTGGCAACTGGTTGGTGCCGGGTATATGGAGGGGCAGCTCAGCATCGCCTTTGATAAAAAAGAGGAGATTTTGTTTATAGTTGGGCCTGATTCCCTGGTGAGGTACCGGGTCAAAGCCGAGCGACTTGATACTGTGAAATACACCTCCGGCAGACAGAACCTGATGCGGGGAAATCAATCCCTGTACGACAATGAAAAGGGCAAATTGATCAATTTCTATTATGATCAGCGGAAAGTAAGTCTTTTTGATACCGTAAAAAGGAGCTGGTCGAAGAATTTTGCGGTTACTGAGGTCACCTATTTCTGGCATTTGAACAAGTTTTATTTGCCGGAAGATACATCGTTGTACATTTTTGGCGGTTATGGTCATTTCGTCTATAAGAACCAGATCGAACGCTATCATTTTCCAACGGATTCCTGGCAGAAAATAAAGGTTTCCGGAGATACACTTGTTCCCCGCTATCTTGCTGCGCTGGGAAGTTCCGGTCATGGCGCCTATCTGCTTGGTGGCTATGGCAGTTCTACCGGACAGCAAATGCTGAACCCCAGGAATTTATATGACCTGTTGTATTTTGATGCTGGCAAAAACACCATCAGAAAGATATATGACCTGAAGATCACCGGAGAGGATTTTGTATTCGCGAATTCGCTAGTCGTCAACGAAAAAGAAAAAACCTATTATGGACTTGTATTTCCAAAGCACAAGTACAAGTCAAATATTCAGCTGGTTGAGGGTTCACTGGACAAACCAGAGTTTAAAAGACTGGGCAGCCAGATACCCTATTTGTTTCATGACATCAGCTCTTTTGCGGACCTCTATTACTGTCCGGAAAGCAAGCGCTTTCTGGCCGTGACCTTGTTTACCGATGATAAGGGCAGGACCAATTACAGCATTTACAGTCTTTATAGCGCTCCAATTGCGCATCTTGTGGCCGAAATGCCCGCCAAAAGTTTTGGCTATTTATATATCGCAGCATTGGCTTTGCTGCTCATTGGCATTGTGGTGTTGTTGTACAGACGGCTTAAACCGGCTGCAGTGATCCTGCCTCCAGGAGATGTCAGGGTGCCCGGGCAAACGGAGCCAGCTGTTGCGGATTTACCGGCTGTACATAGAAATTCTGTTTTCCTTTTTGGGGACATGCAGGTCTTTGACCGTTCCGGAACGGAGATCACCAAGCAATTTACCCCGCTGATCAGAGAACTTTTCCTGGTCATACTCCTGTATACCATCAGGTGGGAGCGGGGCATCAGCTCGGATAAATTAAAAGAGCTGCTCTGGATGGACAAGTCTGTAGAAAGCGCGAGAAATAACAGGTCAGTAAATATAGCCAAGCTGAAAAGTATTCTGGAGAAGGTCGATGATTGCGAAATATCTATGGAGACGGGGTACTGGCGCATCAATTTCAAGGACAAGGCCGCCTATGTGGATTACCAGGAATATTTTAACATTGTCAATTCTAAAAAGGAAATCAGCAGGGATAGGATCGGAAAACTGGTCAGGATTATAAAAAGAGGAAGCTTTCTTTCGACAACGGCTTACGAATGGATGGATCCGTTCAAATCGGAAATATCCAATGAGATTATCGATGCCTATCTCCATTTTGCCCGGTCTGTCCAGATCCAGGAAGATCCCGAGCTCCTGATTGAAGTGGCCAATTATGTCTTCTACTTTGATTCTGTCAACGAAGAGGCAATGACGGTCAAATGCAAGGCGTTGGTACACCTGGGCAAGCATTCTCAATCCAGGAATACCTATGAGAATTTTTGCAAGGAGTACAAACTCCTTTATGGCGATGACTTTACAAAGCGCTTTAGTGATGTACTCGGCTCCAATCTGAACGATATCTGAGCGCAGACTGCTTAATCTCAGGATAGTTTAAATATTTATTGATAAAATGAGCACTTATGGCGGTTCATTAATCGTTTGTTATGTTTTTTTTAATCGCAGCAGGCCAATTTTGGTTCTGCGAATAGCAATTAAACCAAATACAAACGAATATGAAATCAACCTTACTCATGCTTATGATGGCTTGCTGTATGGCCTTTCCGGCTTATGCACAGAACATCATAAAGGGAAGAGTTCTGGATGAAACCGGTAAAGGTCTGCCGGGAGCATCTGTTTCCCTGAAAGAATCAACAACCAGGGTAGCCACCGACGGAGACGGAGCGTTTAGCATCAGTGTGCCCAACACTAGTTCCGCTGTTCTGATCGTTGCTTACATCGGTTATAAGCCTCAGACCATATCAGTTGACGGCAAACAAAACCTGACCATTAATTTACTGCAGGATGCTTCCAGCCTCAACGAGGTGGTCGTGACCGCTTTGGGGATTTCAAGGGAATCGAAATCCCTGGGCTATGCCAGGCAGAAAGTGGATGTGGGCGAAATGACCGAGGCCAGGGATCCGAACATCATCAATATGCTGAGCGGAAAGGTCGCTGGTCTTCAGATCACGACTAGCGGACAACCCACAGGCTCTACCCGGGTAGTACTGCGTGGGGTCAATTCCCTGACAGGAAACAATGAACCGCTTTGGGTTGTGGACGGTATACCGATAGACAACTCGTCCGGCCAGCGTGGAAACCTGGATTATGGAAGCGGGGCCAGCGTGCTGAACCCGGATGACATCGAAAGTATGGAGGTACTCAAGGGGCCAAATGCTGCGGCATTGTACGGTTCGATGGCCGCCAATGGTGCCATATTGGTCACTACCAAAAAAGGGAAGGCGGGTAAAAATTTTGGCATCAGTGTAAACTCAAACTTTATGGCAAGTGCCATTACCGAGCTCCCTGCCTATCAAAATGTTTATGGAGAGGGCAACGCCGGAAGGTATGTTCAGGACCTGAACAATATCGACCCGGCCCTGGGTGTATACATTATGGGAAAAACCGACCGTTCATGGGGAGCCCCCCTGCTTGGACAGCCCTATGCCAGTTATGCTGGAGTAGTGCGCGGTTACGTCCCTCAGCCTGACAACGTTAAAGATCTTTATCATTCTACACTAACGGGCACACAGAACATTGCACTGAGTAAAGCTGATGAGACCTCATCCATACGGATGTCCTATACTTTTACAGATGGGAATGATGTGCTCCAAAAGCAAAACATTGTTAACAAGCACAATTTTGCGCTCAACGCTTCAAAGAATTTTAAGCCCTACCTTAAAGTGGAAACCCGTTTGCAATACGCAAATGAAGACGTTCAAAACAGGACATACCGGAACATGGACAGCAATAGTCCGATGAACGCTTATATTTTTATGATCAGGAGCGTAAG
This sequence comes from Pedobacter sp., assembly GCF_035317785.1. Lineage (GTDB taxonomy): Bacteria > Bacteroidota > Bacteroidia > Sphingobacteriales > Sphingobacteriaceae > Pedobacter. The sequence continues at coordinate 7,647 of NZ_DATHGC010000238.1, forward strand.
CCCTTCAGACCTGAGTCCATGGGAAGATGCGAACGGAAATTCGTTTGCCTATACCAACAGGGGCGGATACGAAAATCCATACTGGTCGATTAATGAAAATTCAAACAATGACCGGAAAAATCGCTTAATAGGCGGAGTAACTGCCACTCTGGGCATCACCAAAGATTTAAAGTTCAGGTCTCAGATTGCTTCGGATATGAATTTTGGGACCGGCTATACCTTTACGGAAAAAGGAGGTGCGATTTCCAAAACGGGGTCTTATTCTGAGTTTACCCAGAACAATCAAAACTGGAACACAGAAGGCTTATTGATGTATGCTAAAAAGATCTCCAAGTTTTCTGTTTCTGCAAACTTGGGCGGCAACATCCGGACTGGTAAAAACTACAGGACCGAGGCAAGAAGTACCGCGCTTGCGGTGCATGACATGATCAGCATCAGCAACACCTCGGTAACCCCGCTGGCCTCCGAGCAACTGGACAGGTACATCGTCAATTCCGTTTTCGGTACTGCGACGTTTGGCTATAACGATTATTTATTTGTGGATGTAACAGGCAGAAATGACTGGTCTTCCACTCTTCCAAGATCAAACTGGTCATTTTTCTATCCTTCGGTAAGTGGAAGTTTAGTGTTGTCTGAGTTGTTTAAAGTGCCTAAAGAGATTTTAACCTTTGGAAAGTTCAGGGCCTCGATAGCCAAGGTAGGTAATGCCACAAGTCCAAATAACCTGAACTCCGCATTCAACTATGGAGGAAATTTCCTGGGCAACTCCTGGGTCGCTATGGACACCAAACTAAAAGACCCCAACCTGAAGCCGGAGGAAACCACTTCAGCAGAGCTGGGAATAGATCTGAAGTTCTTCAACGGACGGCTTACCTTTGATGCTACTGCTTACCGCTCTTCTTCGGTAAACCAGATTTTTGAGGCAGCAGTACCTGTGGAAACGGGCTATACCAGGGCCGTTGTAAATGCCGGCGAGATCCAAAACAGAGGATTGGAATTTACGGTTTCGGGAACCGCGGTCTCCACCAAAGATTTCTCCTGGGATGTCAACGCCAACTGGTCGGTCAACCGCAATAAGGTCGTTTCGCTATCACCGGGAATCAACAGGTTTCAGCTCGGAGGCTGGTTTCAGATGTCTGTGAATGCTGATGTTGGCAAGCCGATCGGTTCTATAAGGGGTAATGACCAGTACAGGGCAAGTACGGGAGAAGTAATCATTAAAACGGATAGCGGTCAGCCTTATTATGATCAGAATGTGTACTTAGGGAACTTCCTGCCGGACTGGCTGGGCTCAATTGGCTCGACATTCAAGTATAAAAACTTTGACCTCAATTTCAACATCGCGATAAAAAAAGGCGGGGATATCTATTCAGTCGGAAATCACAAAGCAAACGTGGCCGGAAATACAGTTGCCAGCCTCATGGGCAGGGATGAATACCTGTTCAGTAACATCATTCTGGGTGAATCAGGTAATGAAATGAAGGGTACCACCCAGCTGAACAATTTACCTTATCCGGATGCTGAGCGGCTAAAAGGCGTCAAATTTGAAGGTTTTTATCCGCTGCTGGACGCCAGCGGTAAGGTGGTGCTGGATGCCAATGGGCGGATGGTCCCCGGACAGCGGGCAGATTTTAATGTACAGCCACAGGGATACTGGCAGTATATGGATTTTAATATGCACGACAACACTTTTGATGCTTCCTATGTAAAGCTCAATCAGGTGATCTTTGGATATACCCTGCCCAACAAATGGCTGAGTAAAACCCCGTTCCAGAATGCCAAGTTGTCACTGGTCGGAAGAAATCTCTGGACCATTTATAAAAATACTCCTAATGGCATAGACCCGGAATCAGCAAACTCATCGGGTAACGCGCAGGGTATCGAAATGGGAGGCTCACTTCCCTACGCCACTTATGGTTTTGATTTTAAAATCTCATTCTAAAAGACATGAAAAAGATATTATATATACTAAGCGTAATCCTGGCCGGGACATTTCAGTCCTGTACCAAGAACTTTGAAGAGACCAATAAAAACCCGAACCAGTTCAATTCTCCGGATGCTGAAGCGATATTTACCGGCGTGGCCAAAGCGACGGTGGATCAGATGGAACGGAACAACTACCTTTTTTTCTGGACTTATTCCAACTTCTTTGCGATAGACGGAGGGACCGCAAGATATGGCTCCGGCGACGATACCAACTGGCAACAGATGTATGTGAACGTCCTGGGCAACATCAACCAGCTAAAAAAAAGGTATAAAGACAATCCTCAGTATGCCAACCGCATACAGATTGCCGAAATCTGGGAATGCTATGCCTATTCTTATCTGGTCGGTATTTATGGCCCGATCCCCTACAGCCAGGCCATGATGACCAATACGCCGATTATTGAATTTGATGACGAGAACACAATCTATGCGAGCTTACTGGAACGTTTGAAAAAAGCGGCTGATGGTCTTAAACTGACTGGTGCAGATACTTTTACGCCT
>NZ_DATHGC010000239.1:0-2139 GCF_035317785.1 Pedobacter sp.
GATCTGCGCGCCCACTCCGTAATTATACCGCTGAAAGCGCCAGCCGTCACTGGAATTGACCGAACCATCTGCACCAATGCCTGAACCTCTTCCATAACCGGTGCTCCACAAAGTCAAATGTGGCAGTATGCTTTTCTTTAAGGATTTTAAAGCCAGCTCATTCGCAGTAATGTTAGCCTTTCCCAATTGCACCTCCGGGTGATCGGCTGTTGAAGTGTCAGTCAAAGCAACGACCGGAAGATTGTTGAAGAGCGAAGAATCCACAGGCAGACCATCCGGTAATTTACCGCCGACCAGTTCTTTAAGGGCGATCAATGTGGAATCCCTTTGCCTTTCAAAAGCGATCAGCTGCATTTCTGCCCTCGTATATTCGGAATGAAAAGAGGAAGAATCGGTTCCCGGCCTTAACCCGCTAACGACTAAAGTTTGTGCCTGCTTTGAGTTAAAAGCCGATTTATCAATATTGGACTGATAAACTTTGATCAGATCACTGACCAGCAAATAATTTAACCAGGCACCAATCACATAGACTTGATGCTGAAATAACGTTAAGTTCTCATCCGCCTGGCCATATTGCAGCCGGCCTTTAGCCAGATCAATTTCGGCACCACGCTGGCCAAAAGTGATGGGTTCCCATTGCAGGTTGAGCGCTGCGGCGCTGCCCGGTACACCGCTGTAATCATTGCCCTTGCTTGGGGGCCCGCTGATCGGGGTGATATATTGTGGGTAGATCATACCGGTGATATTATTCGCAGTTGCGTAATCTACCTGGTAAGAAGCATTCAGCGATGGGATCAAACCATTCTGTTTATACTTCACCGCATATTGCAGGGCCTGTGTTTGCAGTTTCTTGGCTTTGATCAGGGGGTAATTGGCCGCTGCGGTCCGGAGCAGGGAATCAAGGTATGGCTTACCTTGCGCGTAACTTCGTTCCGGCAGCAAAAAACAAAGGAGCATACCTGCAAGCAGACTGATCTTTGAATGGACGGGTAAAATGGAATATTTCATAGCTGGAAATCCAGTGGTGTATTTGTAAGCGCAATGCTATGGTATTTCCGCGCCACAAAATAGAACGGATTTTACCTGAGTAGAACCCGCTTTACTTTTTGGCCAGATTTTTTTTGTATTCGGAGGCTTTCATATCCATTTGTTTCTTAAAGATCCGGTTAAAATGGCTCTGGTCGGAAAATCCGGTCAGGTAAGCGATCTCAGTTAGGGAGTAATCGGTCGTTTCCATCAGGTGCATGGCTTTTTCTATCCGCATCTTACGGATATAATCGCCAAAGGATAAATTCTCAAAATATTTGGAAAACTCCCGTGACAGGTAGGCCGGGTTGATCTTTAGTTCGTCTGACACTTGCTGCAGGCTCAGGGACATATTGGTATCAATCTGGTCCTGGATCATTTCTTTGATCTCCCTGGCCCATACCGGCGCTTTTTTGGAACCCTGCTGTTTCAGGTATTTATTAAAAACCTCCAGTAAAAGGTATTCCACCGGTTCCTGGATATGTTTTTGCTCATACAGGTATTTGGCCCAGGTGTATAAACCGTCATAAACTTTCATGCCCAGTTCCAGCAGTTCATGGTCATCCGGGATATTTTTGGATAGCCCTAAAAAGATAGCTGACAGGCCCGATGCCTGCGGGGCGAAATCATGCCGGTCGGTATCCGCGCCACGAACAATGGCCGCTATACGGTCAAGCGCTACATCTTTGAGCTTATGTTTCTTGATAAAATAATCAAAGCTGCACTGATCGTCGTAATGGGTGTATTCCACGCCAGGAAGATCAAAGGGAACGGCATTTAAAACTGCTGCCTGCTCAATTACCTGGTCTACGGGTACATAAATGATTTCCGCCTCCGGATCAATGAAGCGTTTGATCAGCCAGGGACAGGCGATGCGGTCAATTTTGGGATGTTCACGGGTGATCCATTTCATACTGTTCAAATTTAAAAATCTAAAGCTGTATTTATGATATGGGGTATATTGATAGTTCCCAAATCACTACAGCAGATGGGCGGGCCATAAATACGTACAAAATCTGTAGAAAATCTGAATTTAAAGCCATTAAAAACAATAGTTTAATTAACGATAGCTTACGAAGTAAAAATAACCGGAAACAGCTGCTCTTTACTATC
>NZ_DATHGC010000240.1:0-26034 GCF_035317785.1 Pedobacter sp.
CCATTCCCCGGCAGTAGGCCTGCTCATAGGATGGTGCAAGCCGTCTACGAATGCACGGTCAAAAAGAGCTTTAAGGTAAGGGCCTGTAATCGTGTAGGGCGTTTTGTAGATGTCCAGAAAAGGGCTGTACTTTTTAAGATCGTCGCCATATTCCCGCTTGAAGTTTTTATTGGAAGTGTCGGTTGGATGTTCGATGAAGATTGCTTTTTCACCCATCAGCAGATGGACTTCTGCATCGGCATCAATATCCCCAAAATAGTTTCCGCCTTTTAGCGGGTGCCGGTACAACAGGTACAGGTAGATCAGAACGGCGAGCGCATGCAGATCGGTATACCTGCTCGGCAGTTTACGGTTTGGATCAATCTTGTCGAGGTGCCTGGAGGCCAACACTTCAGGTGCTATGAAATCTGGTGTCCCAATGACTTCTGCATTGAACAGATTTGGCACCACCAATCCATCCAGGTCTATCATACATGCGGAGCCGGTAAGCGGGTCGGCCAGAACGTTATTGTACGAAAGGTCTGAATGTGCCAGGCCCAGCTGGTGCATTTTCTTGACGCCCCTGCACAGGTTGACACAGATCTGGAAATACTTTAGCCAGTGGCCCAGTTCGCTTTCGTCTATCCGGAGCCTGTAATTGTCGTGCCGGTTGCGCGCGGTGGTAAACCATTTGCCATTTTTTTCTTTTCCCTGCAGCAGGTCTGTTGATTTATAGCCGGTTTTAAAGAAAAACTTGCTTTCATAGATAGGCACGATAATGCCGGTCTTGCCGTTGGCTTCGACTACGTCAGTTGGCCATCGGTAGATCTCGTTGAGGTAATAAGCACCTCCTTCCCTTTCTTCTATTCTTTTTAAGTAATCTGTTGTGATCTTTTTCAGCCTCTCCTTCTGGCCTTCATCCTGTTTTTCCCGGAATATCGCCACTACGTATTTCCTATCGGGGCTGAAATAAACATCTTTGGTTGTTCCGCTTTTTGGTTCCCCGTCGTCCACATACTGATAAGTATTGCTGCTGACGATCGATCTTACATTTACCACTTTCATAACGGCTGCTTAAAAAATGATTGCCAATGTCCTGTCATCATGGTTGCCGGGACTCCAGAAATCCATCCATGCCGATAACTGTGTTGCGATCTCGCTGTTGCTGCGATCTAATTCCACTTTTGCGCCATCGGCATTTTCCCCATTCAGGTCTTCGATAAAGGCCTTCCAATGCGCTGCTTTTTCCAGGTTGGCCTCGACTACAAATTTTGCATCGTAAATGCCATCGGTCATGAGCATAAGGTAGTCAAAGTCATCTGTCAGTGTCATTTGGAAGCGGCTTGAAAATTTATCACTGCTGAATATTTCGGGCATGGTCAAAAAGCGTGTGCCTCCGCTAAATTCACCAACGTCCAGCCAGTTCAGCAGCTTTATCTCTTCATTGTTCTTTCCGATCAATCCTATCGGGCAGTCCCCTACTCCAAAAGACAACAGGGCATAACCCGATTCGAATTTCTTGAAGAGGGTAAAAATCAGCGTAGTATGAAAGTCTTTGATGGTCGCACCAGCGGCTTCTGCGGCCTGCTCTATGTGCTGATATGCAGCATGTACTGCTCCCGGAAGGTGCTTAAAAATGCGCGTAGCTTCATTAGGTTCCTTGGTATCTTCAGACGACAAGGTCTTTGCGAAATACTCCACCACTGTGCTGCAGGCCAGCCTGGATCCTTCTCTGGAAAGCCTTGCGCTGCCTGCTCCGTCTGCAACACAGACGAGGCTCCAGCCGGTTTCCTCAAAATACCGGAAATCAAAATCATCTTCACGGAATGATCCGACATTGGCATGGCTTCTTCCTCTTTTGGAGGCCGCGACAATGTGCCTCTGGCCCAGTTGCTGAAAGGTTTCAGCCTGATCGGGCTTCCAGTAATTGCCCGGTTCCTGTGTACTGGGTATGTTTTTCCAAAGTGATTTGGGATCTGCATTGATGATCAGGGTAACTTGTTTTTCATATACCGCAGAATCCTCAGTATCCAGCTTGAACTTCAAATTGAGTTTAAAATCCCCTGCTGTGAGCGGGCTGCCACTGATTTGCCCTGTTTCCGGGTTATAGCTGAGTCCATATTGCCGGAGACCGTCGAGATTTATTTCTCTCATGTCATCCAGCCCCAGGGCGTTCAGATCCAGCAGGAATGTATAGGGCTTCATCACTGTCCCGTTGGGGATAATGATCTGTTTGTTTGCGATGTCGCTTAGTCTTGCCTTAAGTTCCCAGCTGGCCATAATATTTTTCTGAAGTTTTTCGATCTCTCCGATCATTTGAATATTGGCTTCGTCGTCTGCAAATTTCTCCAGTAACTGTTCCCGGTCTTCGGTAACCGGATATTTGTTGCCTGCCAGTAAGGCATTTAAATATTGCCTGATCTCTGCCATGTTCCTGGACTATCCTTGTGTTCTGTTGATGTCAAAACTTCCGCTGCCTGCTCCATATCTTCCCAGACTGTTGCACCATGGGCAGGTACTCATCTCCTCTTCTCCAATGCAATGTACATTACCGCACTGGCACATGGCAAGGCCGAATTGATTTCCACAGCATGGACATGAAGGGGCACCCAGTAATTCATCGCTGTTTACTTTGAGCTGCCCTGAGCTTTTATCGCTCATTTCGAAATAGGTCTCATCAACCGGAAACCCGCCGACAAGCCGGTACGAAAGGGTCTGCATATCTAATCCGCCAACACTGGAAGGGCTGATGACTTTCCGGTATTTGATGAGGTAAGGCCGCTTGGTATTCTGACATTTCGCAGCCAGCACCACATGGTTCTTGTCTGTGTATTGTTTTGAGGGCTCATGTTTGGTCAGGTCGATTTTGGAAACGGTTACGTCGTCCAGTTTCGCCAGCTCAAAGCCGCTTTGGTTGTTTTCAACGCTTATGCTGCTGGTGGTGATGGAATCGGTTACCCATTTAAAAAATTTCTTATAGTCTTCAGTAGTAGAATTTCTGAAGTGCAGGACATTCTCAGTTAGCTGGCCCAGGATTTGGCTATCGGCGTCGTCGCCCATGGAAATGGCCACCAGATTGGCTGTACGCTGCCAGTTTTGCTTCCATTCTGTTATTGCTGCACTGGTGTCGTCTGTGGGCACTCCATCTGTAAACAGAAATATGATAGGCTTCCAATCTCCTTTTCGTTCTGCTGTGGTCTTTACTGTATTCTTCCGCAGTTCAAACATCAGATGTCCCAGTCCGTTGCTCAGCGAGGTACCTCCGCCGACTGGAAATTTAGGGGGATAAAAGCTGATCACTTCCTGCAGGGGAACCAGTGTTTTTGCTTTTCCTGCAAATACGATTATAGAGATCCATACCGTTTCTATGGCATTCGGATCTGTCTTAATGGCTTTTATTATCGTAGCTATCCCCTCTTCAACCTGCTGAATGGGGTCACCGACCATAGATTCGGAAATATCAATCAGAAAATATATTGGAAGTTTTCTCATATTGCAAAGCATCTAAATGACAATTGTGATTTCACTTGGTGGCGGCGGAAGTGTCACTTTTTCTCCCGTTCCCTGGCTCTTATTACCTTGCTCTATGGTTTCTGAGACCCATTTAAAAAATTTCCTCAGTGTCCCGCTATCTGCAGTGTCCAGATGCAGGACGTCTTCAGTAAGTTCTTTTAAAAGGTCATCATTTGCCAGCCTGCCTGCTGCGCAGCAGACAATAGCACCAAAATTCAGTTCCTTGATTTTAGGGATCATCTCTCTGTACAGCTGCAAGTCATTGGGCTTCCCGTCTGTAAAAAGAAACATCAAAGGTTTCCAATCCCCTTTTTGTTTGGCCGAGCCTTTTTGTACCTCTACCAGTACTTTACGGTGTAAAACTTCCAGTGCCTGGCCTGTATGGGTCGGTCCGCTTGGCGGGCAGGTGATTTCCGGAAGCTGAAACGAGGCTAAGTCTGTAAGCTGAACGATTTCCTTTACGTCTCTGTCAAAGGTGATCATACTTAGCCAAAGGGAATCCATCGCCTGGGGATCAGACCGCAAGCTATTGATCATAGTGCTCAGTGCGTTGTTTAACGCCTGTATAGGTTCACCATTCATTGAGCCTGATGTGTCCAGTAAGAAGTATACAGGTAATCTCCTCATAAACTTGTCTTTAATAAGCGTACTTCTTCAATATTTCGATAAAGCTATCGGTTTGCTGAGGTTCGCCTATGGCCCTGAATTTCCAGCCCCCGTCCTTCCGGTAAGCTTCTGCAAAAACCATAGAACACATCCCGTTTAGGGTGGAATCTCCTGATAAGCTATATTTGGTAATCTCTTTTCCCGTAGCATCAACCGCCCGTATAAATGCGTTGTCAATCATTCCGAAATGCTGATTGTTCTTTCTGCCCTGGTAGATCGAAACGATGAAAAGTATTTTTTTATATTTTTGATCAAGATCATCAAGTTTCACAATAATCTGCTCATCGTCTCCATCCCCTGCACCGGTGCGATTATCTCCTGTTAACCAAATATTGCCCGAGGGGTGCTGTAAAGAATTAAAAAAGATAACATCCCCGCCGACCAGGCCCATATTATTTCCGTTGGCCTGAACTGTTCTCCCTAGATCAGCAACTTTTTCATTTTCATCCAATAAGAATGCAATAGCATCCAGGTCATACTCTTCTTCTTTTGGAGCAAATAGTTTACCGAGAAACCCACCGCTTTCTTTTTTACGAACATCCCAACCTAAACCCATAGTGACCTTCGACAGGTTATATTCGCCTCCAGAAGCATTTTTACGTAGGTCAATGGTCTGACCTTTTTGCAGATTAATTGCCATATCTTTTATTTTATGATTTGACCTGAATAATATTTCGCTAAGAAAAAGGCAAGGTCTTCTCTGTAACCTATCCCTGATGCCTCAAATTTCCAGCCGCCTGAATGCCTATATAATCTCCCAAATTCAATAGATGTTTCGATAGAAAAATCCTCTCCAAGTTCATATTTTGCGACCTCTTCTCCATTCGAATCATCTACGATTCTAATATATGAGTTTCTAACTTGTCCAAAATTCTGTCGTCTTGCTTGACTCTCATGAATGGTGACTACAAATAAGATTTGCTCAATTTGATCGTCTACTTTTGTCAGGTCCACTTGTATGATCTCGTCATCGCCATCGGCACTGTTACCACCTGTGGGGTCATCTCCAGTATGATATAATGCTTCATCAGGAGATCTAGTATTTCCATAGAATACAAAAAATTCTTCTTTAGGAATGTATTTGTTTGTGTTAATCATAAATGCAGAGGCATCTAAATCGAAATCAAATCCGGTACCCTCTTTTGGATCCCATCCTAATCCTATACTCATTTTGGTTAATCCCAATTTGAAGTTTTGACCTTTTTGTAAATTAATTGGCATACTGCTAATAATCTTTTTTTGTTAAAATAAGTTATGTTCAATCAAACCAAGCACAGAATGTTGCTGGATAAGCAAATAGCGCGGGCATCACAACGAGAAAATTGAGGTGAGTCGAGCGTTAATAAAATCTGCCTGAACTGGTTAAAATCGTCACGACTTACCAGATCCAGCAATGCACTCCCTATGTGCATTTCATACAAGATTTGTTTGGTTATATCAAATATTAAGATAATAGTTAAGAATTACAACTATGCGGAATAAAATTTTTGCATTCAGTTTATGCATTTATATTAAATTCTGAATAATATTAATCTGATTTCACTTTTTGCTTAAATTTATTACCTTACATCCATGAATGCCACGCTCCGCTCAATTACCGTCACCCTATATCCAATCCTCATTCTGACGCTTTGCATTTCTCTATCTTCAAGAGCACAAAATCCACAGACAAACAAAACGTCCAAACCAGCTGTAGCCATTGCCGGTTTTTCGTTATGTGGTACTTCGGTAACTGAATTAAAAAAGAACTATGCTGACCTTCGCGAAGTGGCAGTAGAAGAAATGGATTTTTCGTCCCGTTGCGAGCCGCTCGACTCCAGGTATGTAGCTAAAAAGGGCTACGTCACCGCTAAACAACCCGGAATTATTTTCCAGCAGGAACAATATGGAGATCTGATTGGTAAAATAAGGCTCACAACTGATTACAAAGGTGCGTTCACAGATGGTAAGGACATCGATGTGAGCAAACTAAAAGCAAAAGACGTTTTTGAACGCTTTCCGGCTTTAAAAGGAAAGTGGGGATCCAGAGACTGCTCTGATTACTGGAGCTTTTCTAATGACACCATTTCCTTCTTCGTCAAGATTGACCCGGCAAAAAAGCCTCAGTATCCGGTTGATGAAACTTACTATTTGGAACAACCTGTTGTAGGGGTCGACCTGGTTCTTTCTTGTTATGTGCCGTCCGGAGAATCATTCAAATTGGTTGAAACTACAAATGACCCGGTATTTATTCTGGACAGCGTCCGGCTGTTTCGAGACGGAATGCAGAGCGTGAATCCAAATGACATTGCCACAGTTACAGTGTACAAAGACAAAAATGCCACTGATCGGTTCGGACCGGAGGCAAAAAATGGCCTGATCTACATAGAAACCAAGGCATTTGTTAGAAAAAGATATTGGACTTTGTTGTCAACCAAGTCTAAGGAATACCTGAAGCTGGTGTCTGCCCCTGGGAAAGAGTATGGAGTGGTATACATTTTGAATGGCAAACCGCTTTTAAAAAATCATGAAGGAGATCTTGCAGGGCTTACTGCCAAGACCTTTGAGGGCATATCTGTCATAGATGAGGCTGCACTGAAAAAAGAATATCAGGTGGAAGGTTATCTATGGGGCATTGTAATTAAGACGAGATGAAAACAGCGCTCCTATCCTATTGGCAATTTCTTAAATATCCCCGGTTACTGAGAATTTCTTCGAGCAAGAAGGACCTTAAAAACGATTTCTTAACCTTACTTGTTTTAAACTTCCTGTTTGCCTCCCTGATCATGGCGATCTACTACGCTTTGCTTAGTTTAAAATTGATCATAGAATACAACGAGCCTGACATGTTCCAATGGGGATTCTTAATGGCATTATTGTTAGGTGCCATCGTGGCTCCGATTAACGAGGAATGTATATTTCGCTGGCAATTGAGAAAACTCAAGGTCAGTATTTATTTTGTCATGCTGTCATTAATGTTTAGCATGCTTTGGTTCACAAAAGATGATTACATCCTGTTTTTCGGTGGTTTGATACTGCTGGCATTTGCTATTGTCTTTCACATCGTGATGAACCGTCTGCATGGTAAGCGGGCAAGCTTGGCATGGAGGCGCTATTTTATATTTTTATTTTATTTCACCGCAATCATATTCGGCCTGGTTCACATTAGCAATTTTAAAGGGCTAACATTCGCTGACCCCTCATTTGCATTGTACACCTCATCGCAAATATTTGGCGGCCTGACTATGGGGTACTTCAGGTTAAAATACGGACTGCCTTATTCAATACTGTTTCACTGCAGTTTTAATTTGATTGCGATACCCATATCGTGGTTTCTTAGATAGTTATGGGATATGAATTTCTCAGTCTTGGATCATTAGTACCCTTTGGATTGGCTCCATATTTATTACTTCTTACTCCTCCTTCAATAAAGAGCATTCTAATAAAATAAAACGGCATAAACATCCAGAGGCCATTCCTGCCCAAATCATGACATCTTTTTGTACTTTGAGCAAATACAAACCAAATTAGCGCTACCAAAAGCAAGACGCCTACCAAACTGGTTTCTTCACTGACGCTATTATCGATAACATATGCCAGAACGAAAACCAGCACCCAATAAATCATTACAGTGAGCCAGAACTCAGTCCTGCGGATTCTACCCTTAAAAGAAAAAGGATTTTTGAACATGATAAAGCGTTATTTTAGTTCAATAAATATTGAGATAATATTCAAGATTTACAACTGAGATGATAAATCATTTCTCTTATAGGATCCTATGCCCTCCGAAATATACTTATAAAAGAAATCCATCGCTTCCTCTTTAGACTGTGAAGCAAATATTGCCTCAGCATCCTTCCCGCGTTCGCTATAAAACACCTCCCACATTCCATAGTGTTTTAATTCGAGACACATGACATCATCGCTTTGTTGTCCGATAAGGGATCTGATATTAAAGCCATGATGGCCCTCGGCTACCAACAGGTCATGCAAAGCTTGCAATTCCGGATCCGGCTGATAGGGCACCTCCTCGGCTTCGGAATAAATTACTTCTTGTTCTGAAAAAGCCAATTGCTTTGGGTCATTTCCAAACTGATTTGCTCCAGAGTCACCTTCCTTTAGCAGCAATGCGAAATTATAAATAGGAATAAACTGACATCCCGCGTCTTTACCAAAATCGTGACTGCGTTTCGCTCCCTGTGCAAAGAGAAACCAGAGCAATACCAATAAACTCAATACATTTACAATTTCTTTCACATCACCCTCAAGTCCGGCCAATGGAAAAAGTATAGTTCCGGTACCAAGCGCAACAGTGAAAAGCATCAAGCTGAAGATGTATTCCCTCCTGCGTATCCGACCATTAAAAGAAAAAGGGTTTTTAAACATTGTAAGCATTATTCAGATTTCCATTCGTGTTCAATGTTTGTCATTAGCAAGGCATTGTCAAAAGTCACTGAACCTTGAGGGAAAAATTCTTCATCCTCGAAAAAACTGGAACTCACTTTCAATACGTCAAGCGGCCTGACTTCCCACCTATATGCCTTCAGTCTAAGACCTTCAAATTTGGCTTTGTTTGGCGAGTACCCCATGTCGCCGGCTTCAAAAAAGGCAGATGCGTTACTTAAGGTTCCAAAAATTGACTGATCATTAAACAATGTCGCTTCAGTGGCATCTATAGAGATGCTGGTGTCGTCCGAACTCTTAAAATTAATATGATAATGCCCATCTTCTTCTGACACATTAAATTTCGCCTGATAGTGTCTGCCTGGAAATACACGACCCCCGACAAGCGCGTTGAATTTCAATGACGTATCCCTGCGTGGTATATAAACTCCCGATTTGGTCTCGCCGTTCTCATCCCATTCCACAGCTATCCGGTGCGCTCCATTTTCAGAATTAATACCCAGGAAGTCTGGAAGCCCTTTCGGTTTAATGTGTTTTAATCGGATGAGACAAATCCCCACAATGGCTTGCCCTTTATAAAGCTTCGGCCTAAAAGGCAAAGGAATAATTTTCCCTACCACTTTTGGGTAAGCCCTAAAGTTGATTAGAATTCTTCTGTCTATGTATCCGTGGAGGGTTGGGATTTTCATTCAAAAGAAAAAAGATTTTTAGACATAATGAAGCGTTATTTTATTCAATAAATATTGAGATAATAGTTAGCAATAACAATTCATAGAATTAAATTTATTCAAAAATCTACTATCTTAGGCCTCAATAAAAACGCTTATCATCATGTATACTTATACGCTTTCCCTTCAGGACATCCTGACTTACAACAGATATAATCTTTCTTTAAAAAAAAGAAAGGGATTTACCATAGCTCGTTTTATTCTTTCTTTTTATTTTCTCTTGCTGGCCGGGGCAATGATTTACATTGAAAGCTATATAATTGGTGGCCTGTTTGTAGTGATTGCGATCGCCTATCCTTTCCTCGGCAAGGCCTATATGAAATGGGCTTACAGCAATGCATTTAAAAAAGCAATAGTTACTGATTGTAAGGGTATGATCGACTCGCCCATAACTTTTCAGCTTTCAGACGAAAACATAGTGATTGAAGACCAAGGCGGTCAATGCAGCTACAGGTTATCTTCTGTGGAGTCTGTTATTGAAATAGCAGGTTATTTCTTTATAAAAATCAGCAACAGCCATGTGGTCATCATTCCTAAAAATGATGAGGAACTGAACGATAGTATCAAAAAGATGATTGCAGATCATGACCTCAATCATGTAGTTAATTTAGGCTGGAAATATTAACCCAGTGCAAATAGCATGGTCATGTCTGGCTTCTGCTTAGTATCTGTAAGGCTTCCGACATGTACCTCTTGAGATCATCCCGAGGTCGCCGTGAGATGATTGAAAGGTCTTGCGGACCTACCAGGGATCATCCAACCATTATGCAACGACTATGCAATGATCATCAGGAATACCATTCAAAAAGGGAACAGATCAAATAGAAACAGTATGGAACATATACTTTTCTCAGATTATTGCACAAATTTACTAAATTGCAATATGAATATAACGCTCCGTTCGCGATGAAGCCAACGCTCTTACTCAGCCTGCTATTGCTTTTTACAATCTCACTACACGCCCAAACGCAATCTCCGGACGTTTTTCTGAAGAAAGTCAATGATGCAAAAGCAGTTTTCGTTCCTTCAGCAAATGCTGAACCTGTTCCAGTAGTAAAAAATAGACTCGCTCACTATGACTATGCCATTAAGCTTAAGGGAAAGAATGTGGAGGTACGCTATATCATTTGGCCGTTTACTGAGAAAGCTTATGCCATATACAATAATCGCGAAAAGAAAGAAGGCGATTCAGTCTTGCATCCTGATAAACTGCTAGCATCGTTGCGGCGAATTTATTTAACCGCATTGCCGGAGATACAGCCAACACGAGAAAGGTACAATTGCAGAAACTCGACGGTGGGGGTGTGAAGAAGGATTTTGGAGCAGACCATGGTGGTATGTATATGGGACCTGTTGCGCCCGAGTTCGCTAAAGATTACAAGTATGGTTTCTTTATGCTTTTCCATAAAGACAATGCGGGGGATATCTATGTGCTTTATTTGTTTACTGATCAGGAGACCATGTATAAGCAGCAGCAGGAAATAACCAGTGATCAGTCCGTCTTTAAAGCCATCAGATTTAAGTAACAATGATAGCATCGCATGCTTTGGTTCACAGAAAAAGTTATTTTTCCCGTGTTAAAAATGTTGACCTCCGGCATGATATAAGAAGCACCTGTGGAGGTCTGAAAACACTTTTATATTTTTGCAGCAGGATCGCCCCAGCGGGCGTCAATCATTGGGGTGCATAAATGTCTCTGATTAGTCATCATAGCACCGATAATGGCCGGGTTCACATTCTTCTGATCGAGAATTTCAATGGCCTTATCATATGCAGTCATTGCTAACTCATGTGCCTCTTTCGCTGTCTTGCTCCCAGCAATTGCCAGATCTATTGCATCATCTGCAGCCATAAACTGGTCCAAATGATCTTTGTAATATGTGAAGATGACATCATAACCAAAAAATGCTTTACATCCCTTTTTTATTAGGTCGATCCCTAATGAATATGCAGTAGAGCAAGCCAGGAAATGCATGATTTTGCCATTAGCTTCTTTAGCATCGTAATTGCCTGTTTCGAAGATCGGAAACTGATCGTTACCGATCAGTTCGTCTTCGTTTCCATGTCCGCTAGCTGAAAAGAAACCAATCTCGCCATTCAGTAACTCATCCTTGATGTATTTTCTGGTAGAAAGGGGGCCAGGCATCCTCTTTATTGTGCCTGCCAGTTTTGGATATAGTTTATCGATACGGTGTTTTTCAATCTGCTGAACATTGTCGTCGTAACCGCTGTCGGCACATAAAATAGCTTTAGACATAAATTATGGTTTTCGTTTGGCTTTGCTAATGATGTATTGGATAGCGTTTTGCTCGTTTTCTTCGATCACCCTCCCCAATGGACTTTCTTTTTCAATTTCAGATATAGCTGTCTGCTTATCTACATCATCAAATCCAAGGTAAGATAAAGTAGGGTAGTCTTTCTGTCTTTTGATACGTTCAATAATCAACTCCCTGCGGGAACGAGCATTGCGACTGCTAAGGCTTTGTGTAGAAACTACAGGAGTAAGCACCTCTTCCAATGTAGCAAATGAACCATCTGATTTGAAACCTGCTGGAAGTGTCCATTGTTCGTCCGATAGAAAATCCGGCTTACTCATGATTACTTCAACAGTTTTAACTCTTCTGCGGCCTTTTACAGTTACTGGTGCCTTTTTTTTCGATGGGGCTTTCATGGCTTTTTGCATTAGTTACGACCATATAAATATAAGAAATAACATAGAATTGCTTAGTTAGATTTAGGAATATCTTCTGTTTTTGTGTAAGGTGAAAACGAAGTATGAGTATTCCCGTATATCAGTTCACCCTCTGATGAGTAGATGCATACGCTCAATTCAGTCCCAGCAGTAAATCTAATCCTGGCGCTTCTCCATAGACTTTCAGATACTTTATTGCTGCCTTTAGAAGCTACAACCAACTTCATGGTATATGTTGTTGCCTCTCTAAGCTTGGTGCTAAGCCTATCCGCTCGGATGATGTTGCCGATGGGGGCCACTTTCGTTGTGGCATCTAAGGTATAAAGTAAGTTGTTAAGCTGGGTAGCTGCTGTCGTAAGTGGGGTTAACGTCGTGACAAACCCGTTACGGATTTTTAACAACGCCTCAATATTCGCTTTATATTTTTTGTTTTCAGGTTTTTCGAGTGCAGTATTGAGCGATTCAATTTGCTCATTTGCTTTTTTTATAAGATTGCTGGAAGCCTCAGCCTGCTTAAACATCTCATTCAGTTTGTTTAGGAACAAAGATTCGCTACCTGGGTTATTGATGATATTGACAGGTATCAAAGCAGGGTTATATAATTTCCAATTATTGGCACTTAAGGCATTTTGTAATGCAGCTGCTATGGTATTTTCGTTGATGGCGACCTCGGCATTTTTAAAGTCTGTAGTAATACGGAACAAGGAGACCACGTCTGCGGCACTTCTTAAAATGCCGGATGCTGCAAATCCTGCGAGAAGTGGGTCAAAAAGGTTATTTGCCGGCGTTGTCGTAAAATCGTAAGGTTGGTCCAAAACCTGTTGGATTGTCCTGTTTGCTTTACCAAGTTGGCTTGTAAGGTCACTTAGTTGTATGAACAAAGACATGTATGCTTCTACCCCCTTTATGTCTGTCTCATTATATAGCACAAAAGTAGGTGTAACGGACGGAAATTTACTGGCTTTCATTTTGTCTACCATAGCTCTCATGACCTGATTTAATGTTTGTGTAGCTAATACACGGGTTTCTATAAACACACCGTCGTTTGTGCTGATCTTACCTGTCAATGGGGTAATCTCAGGGCCTTTAAACAGGTCCCGCTTAGCGGTAATACTAGCTTTTTCAAGCTCAATAGTTGATTTTTCCAGATCAGCAAGTGCCTTTTTTGCTTCAGCTGCTGTTTTTGGATCTACAATGCTTAATGCCTCAAGATCCTTTTTGGCTTTAGCGATAGCTAGTTCATTTGCGGCCATTTCCTGTTTAAATTTCACAATAGCGGCTTCATTTGTGATTTGTTTCAGACGTGCTTCGCTGTCGTCTGTCTGTGCCTGTACGGTCATAATGCTGAGGATTAGAAAAATAGAAAATTTGATTTTTAGATTCATATAACCATTATTTAACATAAGATAATTCTAAACCTTTCCGAAGAGGGACATCTTGCCGTTATGATCGACTAGGTAAGCAAAGAACTCGACTGGATCTATATCTTGAGAAAGTGTGTGATTTGTTCTTATAAGCTCCACCAATTCCGGTTTTAGCCCCTCCTTAATGCTTAAAAACGTTGTCAGATTTTCCAGATTATCATCTAATAACCGAACTCTTCTGTAAGTGCCGTTCGATAAATAACTTAAAACAACCTGCTTCTTCTTTTCCGCAACTGTTCCAGATGTTATGTTGCCAGTTCGTTCCACGTACATTCTGGAAGAATTAATGTCAATACCATATTTTCTGAAGACATTCAGAAATTTCTCCTTATCATCAAAGTCACTTCTAGCCGTCAGGAATACGATCCTGCTTCCTTCAGAATTTGCGGTAATCGTTCTGAGAATTTTCTTTAGCTCAGAGATAACGTCGACAATAGGTTTTGAGGTTGCCAGGAAGTTCGCTGCATCGCGAAACTCACCAAAATCAAAAGTCTCACCATCTCTCAATTTATAAGTATTAAATTCCTGATTATTGAGTGACTTTATAACCTCGTTATTATACAGCACCTTAATACTGGCAAAGGTATTGAAAATGGTTTCATCGATATCAACGAAAGTGATACCATAGCCGTAGATATTTTTTGGTACTTCATATGGTTTCTTGATGCCTTTACTGAAGAGTCCGGATCCGATAAAGTCTTCCTGTGAATGTCGAGCTGGAGGGCAAAAATAGTAACCGCCATCGAGGCTCTTCAGTACTTCCTTTGCGTAAAGTGCATCGATCCCGGTACCTGGCACAGGGAAGTTGGGGTTCATCTGCCACATATTGGTCACGTGCTCGAATTGATCTTGTATACTTTTCATAAACGCGACAAAGTGTAATCCGTTAATCGAATTTCCGTTGGTATCAACTCCATCAAAGAAGGGGTACGGCCTTCTAAGAAATCTTCTGTTAAGGTCATTTTCGCCAAATAAATCAGGAAATGGCCGCCGTGGCTGTACTTTTCTAATGTGTGCGTTTAATGGCCCGTCCTTGTCATCAGTTGGATCCGGATAAACAGGAGTAAGATTTCCTTCACCTGCCTTCTGACGGGAAAGAGGAAGACTTGAATCTTTTTCTCTGCCAATGATTGCCTCTTGTGTTGGCTTGGCAAAGGCTTCCCAAACCGGCATCATCTCTCTAATCTTTTTGTAGACTAAATACGATCCATTTATGCACCAATCGGGCTCTCCACATTGTTCATCGACATATACCAGTTTCTCAAGATCTATGCTTGCCCTCAGATTGTCTATCCCATCATTGAACTTCAGAAACTCTCTGGAATCAGGTCGCCCAAATCCTTGCTGAACGGTTTTAACTATAAATACGGGATTCTGAATTTGCCGGGATACCCTTTCGGCAAACTTCTTATTAGTATATTCAGCAAAAAACCTTGCTGTTGCCACGTTAATATAAGGGTGATCACTTGCAATAAGTATAAGAATGTCAGATAGCCTATCTCTTCCTTTAAAATCATCACCTGGAAAACTAGGAATAACTTTTAGGTTTTTTGGCTTTCTAAAACTGATGCCGTATCGATCGTTGCCATCCTCGTCGATAAAGAGTGAGTAGCCATAGGCAATGGTCACCGTCACCCGCCAGGAGTTTGGAACACGGGCCAGATCAAGTGGCATCACATGTTTTAATGAGGGTTTGGCAGTCATTTCCTCATAGGCCATATCCGAAAGCAATTTTAGGAGCACGCTAAGTTCTTCAGTGGAATTTGCTGCAACATCTGCCTTAATGATCGAAAGGTATCCTTGTTTATCAACTAATCCTTTATATCGCTCGTAATCCTCGTCGTTCTCTAGCTGAATAGATGGTAAAAGCGGAAATCTTGGATCAGATATACCGCTTTGATAAACGCCTTCTATAACAGGGAGCGGTCTGGGTACATTTGAATTTCTCTCCATGCTTTTACTTATTTAAATAGTGGTCTTCTTATGTGTTGTTCCTGAAGGGCAGGAAAAAGTGATATAAAGAATTCTGTCCATCCACCCATCCTCACACGAAGCAGGTTATAGTCATCTGGGTTTTTCTTTGCCGCTTCAAAGGTTTTCGGATTGCTTACTGTTATGGTGAGCATGTTCCCAGACTTTCCAAGCGCAAAATCACGAATAACTTGTACCAACTGCTGTTCATTAAAGTCCTCCGCAATATTAAAGTCAGCTGGGGCACCATCTGATAACAGTTCGATAGATTTATCACTGTAGCTGTTCATCCCATCCATTATTTTTACCATGGGTTGCTGTGGTATTTCCTGATCAGAATGATAGGGAGAAGGTGAGAGATCAGACGCTATTGATTCAGAGGCAAAGCGGCCATCTGGTGTGGCCCCGGAAAATGATCCCGAGAAATTGTACTGCTCAAACGTTCCTACCCCAGGAGCCAGCAGAATTTCAAAACTCTGATCCGGATGTCCATATTGATCTTGAAGCCTTCTCAATGAATCAATATGAATGGGATCCTTTCTAACTGTTTGCAGCGCCTCATAGAAGTCGTTAATCAGACGATGAGCCAATTCATCCACCGCTGGATTGCCCTGTCCAAATTTTGGCTGGATAACACACAGATTCCTTATCTCCGATATGCGGTCGCTATTTATTTTCAACCCCGTTATCTCCGTTCCCTTTCCCCAGTTTGATCGCAGGCAGGATACAAGTTCCTCAAGACTAAACTGTTTCTCTGTAAAGACCAGTTGCTTGATCACATAAAGTGAATCAGCGGCTGTGCTTATGCCCGTCATCAACGGTGAGAATAAATGGTATCTTGCTCCCCCTCCGGCTAGGTCTTTACCCTTTTCAATACAACCATTAATCATTGCAGAGAGCAAAGGAGAGGGCGATACTTCCTCTTTTCCGCCATAAGCTAAAAGGATGCCATGCAAAAACTTATGGCAGCCGAGGATCAGGTGGTTGCCTAAAATCATCCAAAAATCATCAAAGGATGATATTTCCTTTGCAGGTTTAGTGCGCAGACTTGACTTACCCCCTCTGAGGTAAGTGCTTCCTGAAGATGCAAAGCCGGCACCACTATTTAACGTCTTTTCTAATATGTCCAATGCGCCGACGAAGCCAAAGCTAAACTCAGTTTCTCCTGCAAAAAGCGTCTCATAGCATCCATCACAAGCATAGTTCCTTGCGCTGCTGAGTTCCACGTAACCACCTGTTTTATACTGGAGCGCAGGAATGATCTTATCATCATTCATAAGTATTGGATGCGCACCTCCGCTAAGGATGGTCCTGGCGGCAGCTTCGAATAACTTGGTCTGACTCTCTGCATGAAGCCTGAGGTCTAGCGTTGGGCTATTCAGAGGTAGTCTCCTGGCAGATTCCAAACACATATACGTCAGTTCATTTACCCCATCAGTAGCGTCGGCGTCATTATTTGCTACAACACCTCCAATGGTAACTTGCTGCATCCATTGGTTAATCAATGCACCCTGATCGAAGTTACTAGGTCCACCAACACCGATTAGTGCACCATCAGAGGAGGTAAAACGATCCTCAATAAATCTTCTGTTAAGTACCACTTTTTCGTCAAGTTTGATCCAGAAACAGTCGAGTGCTTCTTGTGCTTCTTCCGGTGTAATTATCCCATCGCTAGTATCTTTAAGGTAATAAGGGTTTAACAATTGGTCCAGCCTTCCAATCGGAACAATCTCTCCGGAAAAATGGAGTGCACAGTGCATGATGTGTATAGACTGCAGTGCATCCATAAATGTTTCTGATGGCTTGGCCGGGTACTCTCTCAGCCTTTCTGAAATTTGCTTGAGATTAATTGCCCGCTCATCGGAAGGATGATAATGGAGGGAGATTTCTCGGGCACGGTCCGCATAAGCAGATATATAGACCAATACTCCCTCTAGTGAATAAATCACAGATCTGTAGAAAGATGTCTTATCGTGCGGGCCTTTTACCTGGCGGCTTATTTTCTCCTGGCATTCTGCTATGATTCCCAGGATGCCTTTGTCGAGGATGGCTTTGTGATCGGGAACAATATGCCCAAAAGGGGACCATTCATTATAGTAGCGAAGCTCCCAATAAAGTGTTTCCTCTTCGGTTAAGTAACGCACTAGTTCCTTCCCTTGTCCAACCGAGTAGGGAGGTAGCGTTCCAACTATGAGCTCCAATGGATTGATATCCATAGTCCCCTTGGTTTCTGCGATTTCCGGATCAGTGATAAAAGAAAAGAGTCGTTTAGTCGCCAATCCTTTTCTTTCAGCTACGGAAAGCTCGCTGACAAGCTTGAGTTCAGCTCCCGTATAACCATCGAAAAGATGTCCCATTTGTCCAAAGTTGATCCAGTTTGGTTTTGAATGCCATTTTTCAAAGGTTTCTTTTAATAGATTACATACCCTGGGTGTAAGCCGGTCAGGGTGTCCTTTTGACAAAGACTCTAAGTGCTGCCAAAAGGATAATATATTTTTATGCATATCAGGAGTTAACGGACTTTGAAATTACAGTAGCCCTTACAGTCTGGGCTTGTATAAAGCCTTCACGTATGACAAAAGTATCTACTCCATCAACTATACTAACGCTTTCCGAATCAAATGTCCATTCGAATAGTACGATTTCACCTGCAATAGTTTCCTTAACAATCGTTGAAGATGCATTTGCTTCCATGTTTTTAAAGTGATTATCATATTGGGCACGTATACCCTCTTTTCCATTTATAACTTTATCCGCATTCACGTAAACCGCATTCTCAGCAAAATCAGCAATAACCTCTTCTATGTCTGCATTAGCAAAGGCCTTACAATGGTGCTCCCACACTTCTTGTGTTGTTCTCATATCTATTCTATTGATTATTAGAAAAATATTTCCTTCTTGCTGCATTATCTGTGTTTTGATAGTATTTTTTCCACCAGTCGTCAGTTTTCAGAAATCTGTCGTGCACACTTTTAAAGCTTAAAGATTCTCTGAAGGAATGATGCTTCCAAAGACGCATGAATTCACCCAGATAAATGTCTGCCACTGTAGTATTACCTCTAATAAGCAGCATGTTCTCATCATTTTTTTTGGTAGATGCATCGCTAAAGTTTGCCGAACCCGCCACTACAATTGGATCAGGACCTAGTGGGTCCACCAGCATAAATTTATTGTGTATGTATTTCACATTACTGCTTAGCCCCGCAAGTTCCTCCAGAACCCAACCATCCAACTTATTTGTTTTGATTAAGTTGCCAATAGCGAAAATATTTGCAGGCATGTTTCTCAGGGCTTGAATGTCAGCCTCCTCTGCAATCTTGAGCGCTTCGTCCTCTTTATTAAATACTCTGGTTTTTCTTTCCATTAAGGCAAGCCGCAGATCAGCGGTACTATTTCTGTACACGTCCTTAAACAGCTTGTTAATCCCAAAGGCAAAGGTCATAAAAAACCCATTTTTAGCCTTCATGGCTAAATCACGGTACAGTTCAAGCGCGCCCAGGCCAGTTCTTGGACTAAAAATAACAGTAGTTCCCACTGGTATATTTGCAAGGTCTGGTGTTGGAAAAGTTAGCGTATTTTCTTGTTGACTACCTTTAAGTGGGTGATCGAGTTTTAGCAATTCCCAATAATCTAAGTACATTTTTGCTACCGCTGAATTTTTAACGACATGCGCGACATTTGAATGTCCGAATATGCCATTAGCAGAAAAATTAGTGCCCCCTGTCAAAATAGCTATAGGGACCCCATGCTCCAGCTTAATTATGAACTTATTGTGGGAAATGCTTACCCCATTTTTGCGCCCGGTACAAAAGTCGCTCAATTTCGTATCTTTTATCAGTAGTTCGTTAGCTTCTTTTGGTTCCTTTTTTCTGGCATCGTAGATGATTCGAACATCCACCCCACGATCAATCGTTCTACGCAGGAGTTGCGCAAACGGCTCATATTTGAATTCGTATGCGGCAATGCGTAGGGTGTGAATACCTGGAACACAACTTTCAATATAATCAGCTATCGCTTCATAGAGTCCTCTGGAAAGCCACTTAAACTTTGGGGTATTGGGTAGATCGGTCTTCTTAGGTTTGACATCTCCAAAACGCCGAACGTATTCCTGAGAGGCAGAAACACCTCTGTTGAAATATATCTCATGCTCATCGGATATCGGCGATTCTGTAGTTACCGTTACCTCCGTCTTTGCAAAGGCCGTTAGTGCCTTCGGATTTCCTGTCAATGCACAAACGGTATATGTGTAGGTGTGGTTAGGTTTTGCAGTATAATCGCTCCAGGTAAAGTCCTGCACAGGATGATCCTTAGTCGAAAACCTTGATCCATCAGGAGCTCCAGGATCAGTCGCCTGAAAGCATTTCATACCTTCAAGATAGTAACCCTCAGCCTCCGAATGATCTTGGCGGTGTAATGAAAAACCCATAAGACCAACACACTTTTTCTCGGGAAGGTCAATGCCGAGTATTACAACGTAGGTACCCGCTATAGCCTGAACTTTAAGGCCATTGCTAGTCTTAGATATTCTCATAAATGTTTTTATTAGTTTGTTTGTATCAGTGTCGGGCAATCGGTAGATGCAAGTTCGATAATCGATCTACTCTAAAAAATAGCTAGTACTAGCCATTTTACAAATAGTTAACTGAACAGCAGTAAATCAATTAGATAATACCAAAAGCCACGGCAAATTTGATCAGCTGTGACAAGCTGGTAACCTCCAGCTTATGAATGATGTTTTTTCGGTGGTTATTTACGGTATGAATCGACAGGAATAGACCATTTGCAATTTCAACACTGCTTTTACCCTCTACGATAAGTCGGATCACTTCCTTCTCCCGTAGAGTCAATAAAATAAACTTATGCAGGTTTTTGCGGATCAGTGCATCATCTTGTACCAGGTTACTTAACCTTCTGCCTGCATAGCTTAGGGTATCGGCAGGAACAGCAATATGCATCATTTTTAAACCTTCACCGAATTCATCTGAAGGGTATAATCTTGAGGTGGTAAAATACCATTTGTATTCGCTTTGTGCATCTGGCCTCACCCGCTGGAAAAATGAATGTATCTTGCCAGTATCGCTCTCCATTGCAAAATGCTGCAGTTCTGATTTCAGAATATTAATTTCTTCTGCCGGGAAAAATGTACTGAAGTAAGCTGGTCCTAATAGCGCCAGCTCTTCGGTGCTGTGTTTTAAAATATCACATCCGGTCTGATTCATATAGGTATTGGTCATGCTGCTCAAATCCTGAACCATCACGCTGCCCGGTATATAGTCACCTATATCTTCAATCCTTAAACTGTGTTGATGAATACTATTTCCCAAAGACAATAACTGAGCCTGGCAACTATGTTCCAATTCTAACTGGTTAAGAGATTTTAGTCCCATTTGAAAGCGTCTATGATGTTGTTGATACAAATACAATCAACAGGTTAATTAAACCTTACATAAAGATATAATACTTAATTGAAAACAAAAAAATTATATCAGTCCGGACTCCATCAAACGTGTGCAGTCGAAAAAACCGGAAAGAAAAGTTTCATCTGATGCCCCCGCTTTCCTGGTAAAGAAGGAATAATATGTCTGTGGGTACTTATCATGATGAAAATATTGGAAATACGCTTTTGTGCTTAACAATGGCGCCTGGGATTTTACCGATTGGGCCAGTTTGATGAGGCATTGCTCAGCGAGGAGAAGGCGATCCGGCTGGCAAGGGAAAGAAGGGAGCTGTCCAGAGAGGAGATCGCGGGTTTCAGGAAGGAAGCAGAAAAAATGAAGAACAGGTCGCTTTGATCCAAATAACAGCCGGATATTTCGCAGCATTCTGCCTAAAATAACAGACTGGGAAAACATTATTTAAAACCGGACGTTCTGATTACAGATAACAACTGTAATACGCTCTGATCATCCCAATGAAAACCAGGGCTTTACTTCTAATTTTAACAGGACTTTGCGGTCATCAGGTCAGTGGCCAGGGCGCCAATATCAGTCCTTCTATTCAGCATCAGAAATCCGTTCAGCTTAGTTTCGGGACGCAAGGGGTAGGTGCTGAATTTAATTACGGAATTACGCGCAGTCTTGCCTTGTCTGCTGGAGGAAATATTGCTGCTATAAAAGCCAGCAATATATTTGAAGTATCGGGGCTAAATTCGACCTCTAAGGTTTCAGCAGATTTTTACAAAATCCACCTGATGGCAGACTATACTCCATTTGAAAATCTGCGATGGCTGCGCCTTGTAGGGGGTGCCGCTTATTTTTTCAAAGCTAGCGGAGACGCCACCATATATCCATCCGATGATTACAAATACGGAGATCTGTTACTTAGTCCGGATCAGGTTGGCGATGTAACGCTGAATATAGACTGGAATGGCTTCGCGCCTTACTTAGGATTGGGATTCGCAAATATTTTCCCACGCAGATCATTCAATATCAACTTCGATTTTGGCACCTACTATCTGGACCGTCCGGTCGCTACTATCGTCGGGACAGGTATACTTTCAGGAAATGATTCCCAAACGAGCCAGTTGCAGCAAAATGTACGAAACTACCGGTGGTTGCCAGTTTTACAGATAAATTTCAATCTTAAGCTTTAAGGACATGAATGTTTTAAAAAAAACAGGGTTATTGATTATGGTGGTTTTGCTCGTGTCTGCCTGTAAAAAGCCAACAGAGAACATCACGCTCGTAGTCGACACGGACATTCTCAAATACACTGCGCTTGTGTATGTTACCGATGGGTCCAATGGCGGACCTGCACCCTCAGATGCAAGCATTTCTCTTAGCGGGGATGCAGCACAGGATATTTATGAATTGTCGGGAAAAAAAGCAATTGCGCTTAGTGCCGGGGTGGTCACAATTGGACTAAACCCCAATGTAGCGCCAGCAGATGGAGATCCAATCCACGTTACTTTAGAGATCAGTGCATCAGGTTATAAGAAAGAAGCCAGGGATGTGGTCTTTGAGGTCGAAAAAAAACAGCAAATTATCCAAATCCCACTAAGCAAAATCGGTTCCAGCGCGCCTCCGGTCGTCCTGCCTCCACCCACGGTTTATGACAATACAGTCTCTTTAAATTTCACAGGAACATGTCCTGACCGTAATGATTTGAAAATAAGACCCAGCGTATATGTCTTTTTCCGGGTAAACGGCTCAGCGAATGGTTTTCAATATCTTGGCTATATGGAAAAAGGCAACATCAGAACCAATTTATTATTATTGGGTAAAACCTATGATTTTCAGATTGCCTTCGGCGGAGAAGCTTATTTGGTGACTCAGGAGATTGGGCAGCTCAACTATGATCTTTCTTTAGACATGCCGGCAGCATGTAATTTTTAACTGAAGATGTATTCCCGCCTGCGGATTCTCCCTTTAAAATAAAAAACCATGGTTCATTTACATAATCTCTTACAGCCAGATAACGATAGCCTAATGAGTCTTCTTGTGAATAAAGTTCATTCGGTGGTTGAATTTTATATTCCGGGGTACCAGGAAATTGCACTGTTGCAATGCCGTGTAAATCAACCTTAGTGGTATCTGTCTGGCCATAGCATTTGGTTATAAAGAGACAAATCATCAGAATTCTTTTGAATAATAAGGAGAGGATGCCCTTTTTTATTTGGGTGATTATGTACATGGCGTTAATTGAATATTTTAAATTTAACGTTTTTTTTGATTCAGCTAATAATTAAGAAATGTAAAGGTTGTTGCGAAAAGAATCAAGGGACAGTAGTCCTGTTCAAATTGGCATTGCTGCAAACATGTGGGGCTTTGATCTGTTGATCTAAATAAAACGTATGGATATGGAAAACTCAAATGATAAGAAAAAAGATTTAGAACAGGACAATACACACCCCGCACCAAGTGCCGATCCGGGTGCTGAAATCGAAACAGTGATTCCAAGTGCCGAGAAGGGAGAGCCTTCGGCTGAAAGCTCCGCTGAGCCGAAGGAAGAGACTTCAGAACAGGGTCAGGAACGCGTAGGCGCTGGTGACAATGCCGATGATATCGACCAGAAGGATAAGCCGGAGATATCAGAAGAAGAAAAGGAGCAGCCGGAAATACCTGAGAATGAAGGCGGGGAAAGCAAACCGGGTGATCATGGAATCGAAACAATAACCCCTTAGCAGGCTTGGGTTAAGGTCTTCTGCATTGCACAGCCATCATTGACTGGTAAAGTTAATTAAATACCTTTCGGATGAGCGCCCTTTTTTTTCTATCTTAGTGCGACGGATTCACAACCTCTCCCATGGCGCTCAACATCAAAAACCTTTTCAGAACAATTGCCGGAGCTAAATTTAAAAAGCGGCGATCGGGTCTATCATTCACCGGGCCCGGAAAAAGGTCAGTTTCAATAGAATCCGAAATCGAAAGCCCCGGCCCACCCCCTGTTTTGGAAGCTGCGCTAAGGTTTTATGGTGTGGACTGGACCGCCGAAAAAGTTGAAGTGCTGCGCGATTGTTATGCAGTGTGGGAAGACAGAAACGGACCTTTGTTTCAGGTCAGGGCGGCCTATCTGCTGGGCAAATTTCAAAATGCGGATTCGGTCCGGCTTGCTGAATCTGCCAAGCTGGTATTGCTGCAAACCGGGCAGGATCCTTTAAATCTTCAGGCTTTTGCCGATGACCTGAAGGCGATGTTGAAGGAGATCAATAAAAGTTTATGAGGATCTCATTACGCGTTTTCTGATCTTCCGTGGTTTCCATAATTCCTGGCCCTCGGTGATGTCTTTGTCTGTTAATGCAGCGAATTTTCGCAGATGGTTTGCGATGATCTCATTTTTGTCTGTCATAATCGTCTTGTGTGCATTACATTCAAATTTAGGCAATTATATTTCCGGATATTTTAACTTAAGTGAAAAAAATACATTTTGGTTATATGGACATTTGGAAAAAAAACAAATCAAAATGGGATTATCAAATTTAGGCATTTTTCATACCGTAGTCGGTATCATTGCCATCATCGCAGCTTTAGTAGCTTATGCAAAGTATAGAAGAATAAATCTGGCGGGCAAAAGTGGAGGCACATATTTTTATGGGACTGTTATTACCTCGGTAACTGCTTTGGGCCTGAGCAAGCATGGGGGATTCAATCCGGGACACGTATTGTCAATACTGATATTGCTCCTGGTGATTGGCGCATTCATTCTTCACAAAAGAAAAACGGCTTTTTTCTTTCTATGATTCCTACGGTAAACGAAACCCGTACCCGTGTGCCGCTCAGCGCGCCCCTGGCTAGTGGCCCCGGCGATCCGTTGATCGGTAAAACTTTGCTGTTTATTCTTGTGCTGTTTATTGCAGGATCGGTTTACCAGTATATACGACAAAGGAAAATTAACAAAAGCACGTAAGGATCTCCTTTTGCCATTCAGAGCATGGCGAAGAATCTGCATATGATTTAATATTCCCCTAACAGATTCAAGCAGTACCTCATCTTATTTTTGGTCAACAAAATTTGAGATCAAAATGAAAAGAATGTTTATAATCATCGGTATGTTATTTTCCGGTTCTGTTTTTGGCCAGCAAAAGCTGGACGTACAGGCACATCGCGGCGGTATGGCTTTGCTGCCTGAAAATACGATCCCTGCGATGCTGAATGCTGTAAAACTGGGTGCTAAAACTCTGGAACTGGATGTAGTCATTTCAAAAGACGGAAAGGTCGTGGTATCTCATGACCCTTATATGTCTTCTGCTTTTATGAGCAAACCGGATGGCAGCGAGATCACTAAGGAAGAGGAAAAAAGCCTCAACATCTACCAAATGCCTTATGACAGCGTCCGCCTTTACAAACTTGGGGGAAAAGCTCATCCTATGTTTCCTGCGCAGCAAAAGCTGGTAACACATAAACCTTTGCTGGCCGATCTGATTGACAGTGTAGAGGCATACGTCAAGGCAAACCGGTTGAAGCCCATCTATTACAATATTGAAACCAAATGTTCGCCTATGGGTGATGGGAAATTTAACCCTTCGCCGGACGTTTTTGTGAAGACCATGATGGAGGTGATCAATCAAAAGGGCATCGGCAAAAGGGTGATGATCCAGTCTTTTGATGTCCGGACGCTTAAGATCCTCCACAAAACTGAACCTGAGCTGAAGCTTTCTTTACTGGTACAGGGCAAGATGAACCTCACTGCTGAACAGCTTAAAAAGTACGGCCTTACTGAAAAGGAAGTTGAAGATTATTTTAAACAGGTCAATGTGAGCAAGGGTGGCCTGGACTCGGAACTGGCAAACCTGGGTTTTGTACCGGCAATATATAGTCCTTATTACTCTGGTGTAGATGCGGAAATGGTCAGCAAAGTACATGCTAAGCACATGCTGATCGTTCCATGGACCGTAGATAAAGAAGATGATATGGCTGCCCTGGCTAAGCTTGGTGTTGATGGCATCATTACCAACAGCCCGGATATCCTGATCAGGTTGGTTGGCAGTTACCAGAAGAAATAAAGTGATGGGTTTTGGCAGACCCCGGATAATCAAAAATCCCGTAGATTTACGATTATGATTTTTAGACCCGCGGAACTGTCTGACATCAGGCAGGGGCTGGGTTTGTGAAATCGGCAGTCAAATCGTAGGGTTCTCTATTGTTGACCTGAGAGAGCGGAGCGTCTGGGCGTTGTTCGTTGACCCTGCTTTTGCCGAAAAGGGAATCGGAAAAGAACTCCACAGACTAATGATAAACTG
>NZ_DATHGC010000241.1:0-5094 GCF_035317785.1 Pedobacter sp.
CAGATCTCAGCAGTACATCAGCAGCCAGTATTGCATCTTTTTCCGGGCATCCCATTTTCAGGAAGACATTCTCAGTAAACTGGCGCAGGTTTTTTTCTGTAAAAGTATAAAAGGTCATTATTTTTTAGGCAAATAGAACTGTAAATTCATGATCCAGCGGTTTAAAACTGCTGATCAGTGCTTCAATAAAGTCAGGGCCATAAAGCACGTACATCGGAGCAATATTCAGCACCCGTTCCTGTAAAACTCCGGAAGGGAACAATTTGTCCTTCAGGCTGTCGATCTGAGAGAGTGAAGTGGCATGCTTTCGTTTTTCTGCCCTCAGTAATTTTTTTTCCAGCGTCGCAATCAGTTTAAACGTCCTGGTCTTAGCCGCATCCGCCGATTCAGAAAGGGTTTTGTCGATCTTGTAAGCTGTCAGCTTGATCTGCTCAAATATGAAGCTGATGGCACGCTGTTCATCTTCCAGTGCGAACCGAAGTGGTACATGGGCTTTGATCCATTCATTCTTAAGTAAATCGGTGTTGTTAAACAGGTCTTTATGGCTAATGCCTAAAATGTGCATCCTGGCTTCACTTCTTTTGTCGATGACCAGTGCAGAGTTCCTCAGGATCAAAACAGGAAAATCCACGCCATAATGCTCAAAGCTCGCCTTTAGCTGCAGCCAGTAGGTGGTTTCGGCACCGCCGCCAATATAGGCCAGATTCGGCAGGATCACCTCCTGGTATACCGGTCGCATCACTACATTCGGACTAAACCTTTCGGGAAAGTCATGGATCTCCTCCCGCAGTTCCTGAGTGCTGAAACCAATTCCGGTATTCATTACTTTATAAATGCCGCCCTCCCGTATGATCCTTTCCCGCAGGCCATCGGCCATGTAAAAAAAGTTGATCTCTCTTGGGTTGACCTGTGGTTTATAACCCAGATCTTCGAGAGATTTATTGCTTTCAGAAATCCGCTGAAAGCTGTTTTGTTCGGTAATGTCTTTAAAAACGATCTCCGAAAACTGCTGCTTCAAAGCCCGGTCATCGGCATCCACACACACCAGTCCGTACTTTCCAAACAGTGCATCTACCAGTATCCTGGTAGCATCACTCAGTTTATGCTGTCCGGAGTAGGCCAGGTCTGTCAGTTCTGCCAGCTGAAGGCCGTTCTCACTGATTCCCAGATAGCCTTTATAAGCTACCAGCACATCTTCCATGTCTTTGGTACTCAGCTGTCCTGTAGCGCCTGCTGCCGGTTTGTTCCAGGTCAGCATCCTGTCCTCGATCTTCACATGGTTGATTTCTTCAAAATCATGATCTTCGGTGGCCATCCAATAGACCGGTACAAAATTATAGTCAGGGAATTTTGCTTTAAGTTCTTTGGCCAGGTTTATGGCCGTAACAATTTTGTAAATAAAATAAAGCGGACCGGTAAATATATTGAGCTGATGCCCTGTAGTAATGGTAAAAGTTTGTTTATCAGCTAGTAAAGCTATGTTTTTTCGGACCAAATCAAGGGTTTCAATCCCCGAATATTGTTTGTTCAGCGTACTGACCAGTATGGAACGGTCTCCTGTAAAATCCCGCTTTTCTATAGCTTCAGCAAAGCCCTGGTGGTCCGGGGAGTATTGATAAAAGGGGCGCAATAGTGATTTGCTGTCAATATAATCCAGCACTATTGAAGAGAAAGCGTTGGTTTCCTTGTAGGAGATGTATTTAGCTTGCATTGCCACGAATTTAAGTTAATAAACTATAACTCATAGTTTCAAGCCTTTATTTTACAATCTGTCCATACAGATCAAAATCCTCTGCCCGGTCAATCTTAACCTGTACAAAGCTGCCGATCGCTGCATAACCAGTGGCTGCATCTATCAACACCTCGTTGTCCACTTCCGGCGAATCAAATTCTGTACGGCCTATAAAGAAGCCGCCTTCTTTTCTATCTATCAAAACCTTATAAGTATTGCCTATTCTCTCCTGGTTGATCTCAAATGAAATGCCCTGCTGCAGTTCCATAATGGCATCTACACGTTCCTGTTTTACCTCTTCAGGAACATCGTCAATAAGATTGTGGGCATGTGTTTTTTCTTCATGGGAATATGTGAAACAACCCAATCTGTCAAAACGTGTTTCTTCCACCCAATTCAGCATTTCTTCGAAATCCTGTTCGGTCTCGCCCGGGTATCCGCAGATCAATGTGGTCCGCATCGCGATATTGGGCACTTTGTCCCTGATCTGGTTTACAATGTCAATGGTCTTTTGTTTGGTAATGCCCCTGCGCATAGATTTCAGCATGTTGTCTGTAATGTGCTGCAATGGCATGTCCAGGTACTTGCAAATGTTCTCCCGCTCATTCATGGCTTCGAGGATTTCCATTGGGAAGCCGGAAGGGTATGCGTATTGGAGTCTGATCCATTCTATGCCGTTTACATCAGAGATTCTGCGCAATAATTCATCCAGATTACGTTTGCCATAGATGTCCAGGCCGTAATAAGTCAGGTCCTGCGCGATCAGGATCAGTTCCTTAGTGCCGCCTGCCGCCAGAATTTTGGCTTCGTTTACAAGCTCGTTCATATCTCTCGATACATGTTTGCCGCGCATTAAAGGAATGGCGCAAAACGAACAGGGACGGTTACAGCCTTCGGCAATTTTAAAATAAGCAAAATGAGAAGGAGTGGTCAGCATGCGCTCGCCAATCAGCTCATGTTTGTAATTGGCACCCAGAGAATGCAGTAAATTGTTCAGGTCATTGGTGCCGAAGTAAGCATCAACGTTGGTGATCTCGGCTTCCAGTTCCGGCTTGTACCGTTCAGATAAACATCCGGTCACAATTACTTTTCCGACTTTTCCTTCGTTTTTTAACTGGCTGTATTGAAGTATAGTGTCTATTGATTCCTGCTTGGCATTGTCAATAAATCCGCAGGTATTGATCACTACGATGTCATCCTTGCCCATCTGATTGGACTCATGGGTCACATCCAGGCTGTTGCCGCGCAATTGACCCATTAATACCTCAGAGTCGTAAGTATTTTTTGAGCAGCCTAATGTGATCACATTGATCTTAGGTTTCTTTGCGGGTGCTACCCTGGATATTGTTTTTGTATTCATGTATTCTAATTAGAATGCTTTTGTCTATTTAAACAAGCTGTCAACGAAAGCTTTTTTATCAAATAATTGAAGATCGTTCACCCCTTCGCCAACCCCGATATATTTTACCGGGATCTTGAACTGATCAGAAATACCGATCACCACGCCACCTTTGGCCGTGCCATCAAGTTTAGTAATGGCCAATGCATTTACATCCGTAGCTTCAGTAAACTGCTTGCATTGCTCAAAGGCATTTTGACCGGTCGAACCATCCAGTACCAGCAGTATTTCGTGCGGTGCCCCGGGAACGATCTTTTGCATGACATTTTTTATTTTGCCCAGCTCGTTCATCAGACCGACTTTATTGTGCAGGCGTCCGGCAGTATCAATAATAGCTACATCTTCACCATTTGCTACAGCAGACTGCAGCGTATCAAAGGCCACAGATGCCGGATCTGAACCCATGGCCTGTGCCACCACACGTACATCCACACGCTCACCCCAAAGTTTGATTTGGTCAACAGCTGCAGCCCTGAACGTATCCGCTGCTCCTAAAACCACCTTTAAGTTTTCCGCTTTTAGTTTGTGTGCCAGTTTGCCGATTGTTGTGGTTTTGCCCACTCCGTTTACACCGACGACCATAATTACATATGGCTTATGATCGCCTCCGTATTCAAAATTTCTGAAATCATTGCTGTTGTTTTCAGCAAGGAGCAGCTGGATCTCATCACGCAGCATGCCGTTGAGCTCCGAAGTAGAAAGGTATTTATCTTTGGCAGCCCGGTCCTGAATGCGCCCCATAATTTTTAATGTCGTGCTGACACCCACATCGGAAGTTACCAAAACCTCTTCCAGATTATCCAGGACATCATCATCAACAGTAGATTTGCCGGCTACGGCTTTAGTGATCTTACTTAAAAAACCTTCTTTAGTTTTCTCTAATCCCTTATCGAGAGCATCCTGCGCTTCTGGCGCAGTCTCCTTTTTCTTAAAAAAATCGAATAAACCCATATGAATGTTTTGATAAAATAAAAAAAGCCCTCCCAGTATAAAGGGACGGCTTTAATATTAGCTAATATTAATATTATTTTCTAGATGCAACAATAGCATCCTGAACGTGATCGTTGTGAACAATAACTTCTTTGAAAGAATAAGCACCTGTTTTCGGTGATTTAGTCATTGTGATGACTTTTGAATATTCTTTTCCTTTACCCGTTTTAAGGGTTGCAACTACCTTTTTTGCCATGATCTAAATAGATTGTGTTTAGTCGTTAATACTAAACGTATTACTTAATTTCTTTATGTACAGTTACTTTCTTCAGGACCGGGTTGAATTTTTTCAACTCTAATCTTTCAGTAGTGTTTTTACGGTTTTTAGTAGAGATATATCTAGACATACCAGGCATGCCACTGGTTTTATGTTCTGTACACTCTAGAATAACTTGTACTCTGTTACCTTTTTTTGCCATTTTCTTATTATTACGGTTGATTTCACATCAACCAATTGTTTCTACAAAAATCCTTTTTTCATGAAGCGGTTGATCGCTTCTGTAATACCAATTTTATTGATGGTTTTGATAGCTGAAGTAGATACTTTCAGTGTTATCCAACGATCTTCCTCAGGAATATAAAATTTCTGAAGTTGTAAGTTGGGATAAAACTTACGCTTAGTTTTAACGTTTGAGTGAGAAACATTAAAACCTGTCATTGCCATTTTTCCGGTTAGATCACAAACTCTAGACATGCCTTATAATATATTGTTAATTGTTCTTCGCTTAATTTTTTTAAGAGTGTGCAAATATCTGTAAAATATTTGTAATCATCAAGTAGACGAATAAAATATTTTAAATTTATTAAAGGATGTTAAGATCAGGCAGGGGTCAGTGACTCGTCCTATACAGACTTAACATCTCCACGAAGAAGTATTTATTAATGATTAACTTTAAGAGATGTCAGTAGAAATTACAGATGCCAAATTTGGTAGACTTTATCAAGAGTCTTATAAGAAGGCGATAGTTTTAGA